>JBEKXM010000145.1:0-9212 GCA_049512115.1 Tepidisphaeraceae bacterium
GGCTGCGGGACATGTCGGAAGTGAAATTCGGGTCCAGCGTTTGCCAGGTGGAGGGGGAAATCGTCCCCGTCGCCGAGATCACGCTGGGGGGAAATGACGCGATTTTCTTTGAGCATCACGTTCTGCTGTGGAAAGACGATTCGGTGCGGATGGACGTGATGCCGCTGCAAGGGGGGATCAAGCGGGCGCTGGCGGGGATGCCGTTCGTGGTGTCGATCGCGTCGGGGCAGGGTCGGGTGGCGTTTTCGCGGGATGCATCGGGCGAGTTGGTCGTTTTGCCGCTTCATCCGGGAATGGAAATGGACGTGCGCGAGCATGCGTTTTTGCTCTGCTCGCACAGCATCAATTACTCGTACACGCGGATCAAGGGATTGCGGAATATTCTGTTCGGCGGACAGGGGATGTTCATGGACCGCTTCGTCGCCCAGAGCGCGCCGGGGCTGCTGATTCTGCATGGATACGGCAACGTGTTCGAGCGCCGGCTTGCCGCGGGCGAAAGCGTAATCCTCGAGCCGGGCGGATTTTTGTACAAGGATGCGAGCGTGACGATGAACATCGAAACGCAGAAGCTGACGACCGGCTTTTTCGGCGGGGTAGGGATGAATTTGGCGCGTATGACGGGGCCGGGGCGGCTCGGCATCCAATCCATGTATCACCATCACCATACGGATTAAGCCCATGCCGATGCCGCCTACACCCGCGACGACTGACGCCCACCGCTACCGCTGCCCGTGGTGCGGCCATGCCAGCGATGCCGGCAGCACCAGTTGCCCGCGCTGCGGCGCGCCGGTGGACGTGAGAATGGCCACGAGCGATTCCGGCTGGGCGCAGTTGCCGGCCATCAAGGACATGGCCAGGATTCAGTTCGGCCAATCGTTTTGCCAGATCGAGGGGAATTACGTTCCGGTGGCGGATTTCAAGCTCGATGGCGCAGACGGGGTTTATTTCACGCATCACCTGCTGCTGTGGAAGGACGAGCAGGTGCAGATCAGCACCATGCCGCTGGCCAAGGGCTGGAAGCGATTGTTTGCCGGCCTGCCGCTGATCATGACGCAGGCGCGCGGCCCGGGCCGGATCGCGTTTTCAAAGGACGCCCCCGGCGAGTTGATCGCGTTGCCGCTGGACGCCGGGCAATCCGTCGACGTGCGCGAGCACGTGTTCATGATCGCCACCAGCCAGGTGGCTTACGACTGGTTCCAGACCGGAATCTGGTTCGCGACGATGGGAGACAAGAGTTCCGAGACTCATTATCCGATCGGGATGTTCATGGACCGATTCAGCACCGGCCAGACGCCGGGGTTGCTCCTGCTGCACGGCAACGGGAACGTGTTCGTTCGAAACCTCCAACCGGGGCAAACTATCGCGATCAAACCCACGTCGCTGCTGTTCAAAGATCCGACGGTTTCGATGAATTTACACTTGGAGAATCCCGGCGGAGCGTATGGAACATATCAGTCCTGGGGCCGATGGGGCAATCGGTACGTCTGGCTTCATCTGAGGGGTCCCGGCCGGGTCGCGATTCAATCTCATTTCGAGCACATGGAAGACCCCGGCAGCCCCATCGTCAACACCGAGCCGCGAACCACGACGCGGCAGTGGTGAAGATTGCCGGGGGGGGGAAAATTCAAAAACTCCAGTCACGTGTCGCATCGGTGTTCGCCCCTATGGCAGAATAGTGGTTGTCCATCATGGCGGGAGTCGGCGTTTGGCCGTTAACTCACGGGCTGATTGTGAGTAATCCCCACGGCAACGCCGTGGGCGTTTTTGATCCCGTGGCGCGCGATTGGGAAGCGGCTAATGAGGTGCTCATTCCGCAAATTGACAGCATTTTCGGCCACTCCTATACTGCGCGGCTCGTTTACCGGAAATACCAATTTCCCCCTGAAAAACCCGTGAATTTTGTGGAGATGCTAATATGCCTAAAGTTTTGACCAAATCCTATCGGAAATCCAAGTCGTCATCGTCGGCAAAGACGGTGAAGCGAGTTTACTTCTTCGGCAACGGCAAGGCCGAGGGCGGGGCGCACATGAAAGACCTGCTCGGCGGCAAAGGGGCCAATCTGGCGGATATGACGCTCGTTCCCCTGCCGGTTCCGCCGGGGTTCACCATCACCACGGAAACCTGCGGCCAATACAACGACCTTGGCCAGAAGCTGCCCAAGGGCCTGATGGACGAAGTCAAGGCCCATCTGGCTCGATTGGAGAAGGCGGCGGGCAAGAAATTCGGCGATCCGGGCAATCCGCTGCTGGTGTCCGTGCGATCGGGCGGGAAGGTTTCCATGCCGGGGATGATGGATACCGTCCTTAACATCGGCATGAACGACCGGGTTGTGGATGGGCTGGTGCAACTGACGAACAACGAACGCTTCGCCTACGACAGCTATCGCCGCCTCATCAACATGTTCGGCGACACGGTGATGGGGGTGGATCATCAACATTTCGAGACGGAGTTGAGCGCGGTCAAGAATTTGCGAGGCGTCAAGCTGGATACGGACCTGGACACGGCGGGCCTCAAGGAGGTCGTCGAGAGATACAAGAGAGTGTATCGGCAGAACGTCGGCGAGGATTTTCCGCAGGAGCCGCTGGTGCAGCTCGAGCACGCCATCGAGGCGGTCTTCAAAAGCTGGATGGGCGACCGGGCGATCAAGTATCGCGAATTGAACGACATCCGCGGACTGCGCGGCACGGCGGTGAACGTGCAAGCCATGGTCTTCGGCAACATGGGAGACGATTCGGCGACGGGCGTGGCGTTCACCCGCAACCCCTCCACCGGCGAGAACCACTTTTACGGCGAATTTCTGGTCAACGCCCAGGGCGAGGACGTCGTCGCCGGCATCCGCACGCCGCTGGACTGCCAAAGCGAAATGGGCAAATGGTCCAGGAAGAGCTGGCAGGAACTGCTGAAGATAAAGAACACGCTGGAACACCGGTATCACGACGTTCAGGATTTCGAGTTCACCATCGAAAAGGGCAAGCTGTACATGCTGCAAACCCGCACGGGCAAGCGGACCGCCGCGGCGGCCGTGCGGATCGCCGTGGAGATGGCGAAAGAAAAATTGATCGATGAGAAGACGGCGGTTTTGCGGGTCGATCCGGCGAGCCTGGATCAGCTTCTGCATCCGGGGTTCGATCCGAACGCGAACAAGAACGTGCTGGCCCGCGGGCTGCCGGCGTCACCGGGCGCGGCGGTGGGCAAGATCGCCTTCACCGCCGAGGAAGCGGAGAAACGCGTCGCCGCCGGCGAGAAAATCATTCTCGTCCGGCGTGAAACCGAGCCGGCGGACATCGGCGGAATGCACGTTGCCGAAGGAATTCTGACCAGCACGGGCGGGATGACTTCGCACGCGGCGGTGGTGGCGCGCGGGATGGGCACGCCCTGCGTCGCCGGCGCGGGGGCCATCAATATCGATCAGGTGAGTCGCCTGATGAGAATCGGCGACGCGACCTACGGGCCGGATCATGTCATCAGCATCGATGGCGGCACCGGCGAGGTGATGGATGGCTCGGTCCCCACGGTCGAGGCGACGCTTTCCGGCCCGTTCGGCATCATCATGAAATGGGCGGACAAGTACCGGACGCTGAAAATCCGCACCAACGGGGACACGCCCACCGACGCCCGCGTGGCGCGGGAATTCGGCGCGGAGGGAATCGGCCTTTGCCGCACCGAACACATGTTCTTCGATCCGCAGCGCATCCACCACATGCGCGAGATGATCCTGGCCAGCAACGTCGAGACCCGCAAGGCGGCGCTGGCCAAGCTGCTGCCCTATCAACGCGAAGATTTCATCGGCATTTTCAAGGAGATGAAGGGGCTGCCGGTGACGATCCGGCTGCTCGATCCGCCGCTGCACGAGTTCCTGCCCCATAACGAAAAAGACCAGCAGGAACTGGCCCAAAGCCTGAACCTGACGCTCGATCAGGTGAAGGCCCGCGTCGATCAGCTTCACGAGGCCAATCCGATGCTGGGCCATCGCGGCGACCGCCTGGCGGTCACATATCCCGAAATCCTGGAAATGCAGGTGCAGGCGATCATCGAAGCGGCCTGCCAATCCAAGAAGGCTGGAATCAAAGTCCTGCCCGAGATCATGATTCCCCTGTCCGGAACGAAGAAGGAATTGGAATACCTGAAGAAGTTCACCGAGGAAACCGCGGCCCGCGTCATCAAGGAACAGGGCGTCAAGCTCGAGTACATGTACGGCACGATGATCGAGATCCCGCGCGCCGCCCTGGTCGCCGACGCGATCGCCGAGGTCGCCGAGTTCTTCAGCTTCGGAACCAACGATCTAACGCAGATGACGTTCGGCTTCAGCCGGGACGACGTCAACAGCTTTTTGCCGGACTACCTCAAGAAGGAGATCCTCGATCACGATCCGTTCCAGACTTTGGACACGGTCGGGGTGGGGCAACTGATCGAAATGGCGGTCCGCAAGGGCCGGAGCGTCCGTCCGAACCTCAAATGCGGCATCTGCGGCGAACACGGCGGCGATCCCAAGAGCATTCACTTCTGCCACAAGACGGGATTGAATTACGTGAGTTGCTCGCCGTATCGCGTTCCGATCGCCCGCTTGGCCGCGGCCCATGCGGCGATCCTCGATGAAAAGGCGGGCCGGCGCGGAACGGAAGGATTTAGAGCTACGCTTTGAAGAAGGTAAATCGTGAGTGATGATCCAGGGGAAGCCGCACGGACCGTCGTGCGCTGGGCCCCTGCCCACGAATTTCGCAAAACCCACGCGATTTCAGGTCGGAGTTCCTCTCAAAAAGTCGGGGAATTGATGGCCAGCATGACAAGGAAGGGTTGGAGCGGCCCGCCTGTCATCGTGGTGGAATACGCTGGGGACAAGTACGTCTTAGACGGCCATCATCGAATTTACGCTGCGCGCAAAGCGGGAATCTCGGTACAATACCGTTGTGTTAACGCCGAGCAGTTGAAGGACTTTGGTTTTGACTCGGTCGAACAGGTGGTTATTGCCCATGCCGAAGGCGGCTACAATCGCATCCGTTTCCGCTGACCGCCGGTCATCGGACGTGTTGCAGTTGATCGTGGATTACCAGCGTGCCGCGCGCGCCGCGGTTGTCGGATTGAGGCGGCAGACGGGAGTCGCAAATCTCTTGCAGGCCTGGAAGGCAGGAAAGCTTCGACGAGCGGGCCAACTGAGGCAACCGCGGGGCCGGTATTCGTTCCACGGGACCGGCTGCCGATTCCAGATTTCGGGCAGAACGGTCGACGTGGACTTCGGTCCTTCCGGACGCCACGATGGTTTTGACGCGTGGCGGCTGGGGCAATACGCCCGATCCGCGTTTGAATGGCTGGACGTTAGCGGGACCGTTATCAGTCGATCTTTGCGAGACCTGGAGTCCAGCGGACTCATAGTTCGGCCGGAGTTGAATCCGAGCCCCCATCTCTACTACTTTGCGGATGACCTGGGGAATGGGCAGTCCGCATCCAAGCGCCGAACGCACTGACGCCGGCGTTTCGCTCAAGTCTTGACTCACGGGGATGCCAAACTTTCCGAGAAGAACCGCGCCCAGTTTTCGCCCATGATCGCGGCCACGTCTTGGTCGCCGAAGCCCGCGGCCGACAGGGCATCGGCCACGCGAGGCAAATCCGCGGAGGTTTCGATCTCGACGGGGATTTCGCTGCGCCCCAGGCCGCCGTCCATGTCGGTGCCCAGCCCCACGCAAGCGGCGCTGGCGGCAATATCGCAGATGTGCTTGATGTGGTTGGTCACGTCACCGAGGGTCGCGCGGCGTTTGGTTTGCTCCTGGGGAGGGACGAGAAATCTGTCGAAAAAGTTGATGCCGATCATTCCCCCGCGTGAGGTGATGGCGCGGATCATCTCATCGGACAATTGCCGCACGCCGGGGACGATCGAGCGGCAATTGGAATGGGACGCCATGACCGGCGCCGAAGTCAGGGCGAGCAATTGCCAGAACGCCTCGTCGGCCAGATGAGACAGATCGTGGATGATTCCGAAACGGTCGAGCGTTTTCACCATGTCCGCGCCGTCGGGGGTCAGGGGGCCGGGGCGGGCGTTGCCGCCGGCGCAGCGCGTGCCTTCTTTCCAGGTCAGGCCGACGATGCGCAGGCCGGATTCAAAGAAATTCCGCACGTCGGTCTCGTCGCGGAGGGGATCGGCGCCTTCCATTAAAAGAATTGCCTGGGTCTCGGGGACCCGCCGACTGAAGTCGGCGGGCCGCTGGAGGATACGCATCATTCCGGCGGATTGCTGGGATTGATACCAGTCCAATTGCGTCAGGGCGGCAGCGTGGGCTTCGTCGGGAGTTTGGTAGCCGGGCTTGTCGTCGTAATGCGGCTGGCAGAAGATCGTGGCGCAAATCAGGCCCACCCCACCGCGACGAAGATCGGGCAGGCCGACAGTGGGAATCCCATCCTCATCCGGCTTCTGGCTGCGAGCCGGCAAATGCACCGGCCGACCGCCAGCGGCGTTGTAGGCCAGATCGAGATGGGCGTCGACGATCAACGTCAATCCCTCATCGCGTCCAGGTGTCGCACAACGCTTCGGCCCAGCGCGCCCAGATCATATCCGCCCTCCAACGCGCTGATAATCCTGCCGCGGCAATGCGCGTTGGCGACCTCAACCAGCATCCGCGTCATCGTCTCGAAGCCTTGGTCGCTGAGCTCGATCTGGGCGAGCGGATCGTCGCGGTGGGCGTCGAAACCCGCGGAAATCAACAGGATTTCGGGTTTGAAATGATCCAGCTTTGGCAACACCTTCGATTGAAACTCGGCGACGTACCGCTCGTCGCCGGCGCCGGGGTCCATGGGAATGTTCAGCGTCGCGCCTCGCCCCGGCCCCTCGCCGACTTCCCATTCGTAGCCCGTGCCGGGGTAACACGTCTTGGGATGCTGGTGAATGCTGATGAAAAGAACGGACGGATCGTCCTCGAAGGCCGCCTGGGTGCCGTTGCCGTGATGCACGTCGAAATCCACGATGGCGACCGTATGGACGGCGTGTCGGCGCTGCAAATATTTCGCGGCGACGGCGACGTTGCCGAAGAGACAGAATCCCATGGCGCGGTCCGGCTCGGCGTGATGTCCCGGCGGCCGGACGGCCGCGAACGCCCGGCGGACGCGCCCGTCCATCACCGCATCGCAACAGCTCAGAACCGCCCCGCATGAAAGCAGGGCCAGTTCAAAACTCCGCTCCGAGACCGGCGTGTCCCCATCGTCAAGTATTCCGCCGCCGCTCCGGCAGACCTGTTTGATCCGCTCGATATGCTGACGGCTGTGAACCCATTCGATGGTTCCCTCGTCCGCGGGGACCGGAGCGATTTCCAGCGTTTTTTCGCCGCCGAGCGGTTGTAATTGAAATGGGGGCGAAAAATTCTGAAACGGATTGGGGGAATCGACGAGTCCCGCCTGCCGAACCGCCAGGGCGATGGCGCGGATGCGGTCCGGCCGCTCGGGATGATGCTCCCCAGTCAGGTGATCGACGAATTCAGGGTTGGTGCAGAAGCCGAGCATGAACGATTACCGATTGGCGTACATCAAATTCCGCATGCCGATCCAGTAGGTGTTGAACAAATATGCGGCGGCGACAACGACTTCGCCGCAGAGAATATACAGGTAAATGGGTTCGGAAGTGGTCTGGAGCCACCAAATGCGCAGGAGGAAATCATATCCGGCGCAAGTGATGAACGCGATCGAGGCGACGGGCAGGAGGTGGGCGGAATGATAGTAAAGCGCCCGGAGGACGACGGCGTGAGGCAGGCGGTATCCGCGATAGGCGGCCTCCCAAGCCGTGAGCCGGGCGGCAAGATGAATCGTGCCCGACAGGGCGAGGAACGCGCCGAGCGGCAATGCCAGGAGCAAGAGCGGCCCCAGCCAGTTTGGCGGAGGCCTGAGATAGTTGAAAACCCGCTGATAGGAATGCCAATGGAACCACGCCGCCAGGCCCAACAGGAGCGAGCTGATCCTCCAATGGATTTGCGCAAATCCATACGCCGGGCCAAGTTGTCCGCGGGAGGTGCTGGACCGATAAAACCGCTTGGGCCGGAAAATCACCTGCGCGGTGGTGAGAATAAAACGAAGCCATTTGGGGCGTGGATCGCCGATAATCTCCCAAAGGGGCGGCTGGCGGAGGCGTTCGGAGAGGCTGAAGTCGATGGCCGTGCCGCATTCGGGGCAGTTTCCGGACGGAGGCAAGCCGTTGAGCATGTATCCGCAATTCTCGCAGAGCAAATCGGTTTCTTCGGGAGCGCGGGTGGACATGGTGGTATGTTATAATAGGGGTGCGGAGGCTTCGCTTTCCGCGCGGAGTGATTTGCGATGACGTTACTGCGCTTCACGTTGGCCTGCGCGTGTGGTCTTGGGCTGGTTGTCGGTTGCGCCAAGACCGACGACGGGCAACCGCAGGCGCAGGGTGGGGCCTCGACGCAGCCGGCGGTTGCCGGCAACCCTGGGCAGACTTCGCCCAACACCGGCATCACCGCGCCGGAACCAACGGCATCAATGCTGAAGATCGACCAGTCGCCACAATGGTTTCCACCGGCGCGGTTGCGGCTCAGCGCCAAAGACGGCAAGGTGATCGCCCATCTTTACAGCGACGACCGCCCCAAGGGCGCTTTCACGCGAGAGGAGCCGGTCAATTCATACGACATCCTGATGGTCCTGCCGGACATTTCCGATCCGGCGGACCTGGCGCGGACAACCTGGGTCAATCACTCCTCGAGCATGGAAAGACAAGACACGCCCTACGGGATTTTCCTGAGCAAGAACAAACAGCAAGACATCCTTCAGCCGATGGATGACGTACGGGTGAGTTTCAGCGGGCAGGCGCCGAGGATCAAAGTGAAGGTGCAGGGGACGTTCGCGTTGTTCCACGTGAGCGATCAGACGCCGCATCCCGCTCCGGCGCCGGTGAGCGTTTTCGGGATTCTCGACGCGACGGTGAAATAGATCAGTCACGAACGTGATCGCGTCGTGGTGCGCCGGCCCGCCTTTTCCATTTCCGCGATCGACCCACTGTTGGGAAATCCCCGGTTAAACAGTTCGTTCCAGCCTGGCAGATACTTCGCGCCGTCCTGGCCCGCGTTGGGGCCGATGAGCCAGATTTTGCGGAATTTCGACAGTTGGCGTTCGGCGGCGGGATCGGCGGGCTGGGTGAGAAACATGATCGGCCGATGCGAAGAGCGGGCGTAATGCGCAACGGCCAGGTAGTACATCCCCGGCGGGCCCCAGAATTTGCTGGG
>JBEKXM010000146.1:0-9155 GCA_049512115.1 Tepidisphaeraceae bacterium
ATGAACCCCGGCTTCGCGGGGATCGACAACGAATTGTACACCTTGGACCGGACGCTGATGCTGTTCGGCGACGCCAAGCAGGTGATCGGCGCCGTCGCCAAGGAACTGGCGGACGGGCATTAAAAAAGCCCGCCGGATGAGGCGGGCATTTTCATCCTGAAGAATCCGGTGCAGCTTTAACTGGCGGGCGTCGCCGCAGGCGCCGCTGCGGGCGCGCCCACCCTTCGGACAAGAGTTGCCTTCATTCCCTTGGGTCCATCTTCCGCTTCATATTCCACGGTCTCCCCGTCCTGAAGGGTCCGAAACCCCTCGGCCTGGATCACCGTGTGATGAACGAAAATATCTTTCCCGCTCTGGTCCGAGGCGATGAACCCGAACCCCTTTTGGTCGTTAAACCACTTGACCTTACCGGTGGCCATACAGCCACTCCTTTCCAGACGTGAATGGACGCCGAGAGCGTCGATCAACCGCGGCACGTGAAGAGAGTTCCGCCGAGCCCTTCCCGAGCGGAATGCGCCCCCCGGTACCGACGGGGCGTGCAGCGCAAGGGCAAGAAGATACCACGTTTGATATTTTCCCCGCAAAAAACAGCCGCGTTTTCCTCATATCAAGGGAAAGTTATCCACAATTTGGGCGCGAGATGCGCCGATTTTGCCCAATATTCCAGTGATTTTGACTTGCAAGGGTCATTTTACTGCGAAAAAAACGGCGATTTTTGACGTTGCAATTCATTGCAAAGCCATAAGCCATTGAAAAACATAATGTTACAAACCGAGTCTAAGGGCTCAAAACTAAAAGTCTGTTTTAAGTATTTGTTAGCTTTTCCTCACCAGTCCTTCGTAATTCGTTGCGCTACAGGCCTCAGCGGCGATGGGCGTGGATTTATCCACGACTTATCCACACCTTTTGTCCGGGCTTGATTTTCCCGCCGCCTGCGGGAGACTACTCGCCCCGCGCCGGGGCGCGCTTGGGCGAATCATGAACCTTCTGGAAGTCACCAAACTTGTGAAATCCTACAGCGGGCGGATCGTCGTCAACGACGTCAGCTTTCTGCTACAGCAGCGGGAAGTGGTCGGCCTGCTCGGGCGAAACGGGGCCGGGAAAACCACGACCTTCCGGATGATCCTGGGAATGGTCGAGCCGGACAGCGGCGCCGTCGCCTTCGACGCCAGCGACATCACGTTCCTGCCCATGTACAAGCGAGCCAGGCTCGGTATCGGATACCTCTCGCAGGAACGCAGCGACTTCCGCCGGCTCTCCGTGCTGCAAAACCTCCTGGCCATTCTCGAGACTCTCAACCTCACCCGGCGACACCGGATGCAGAAGGCCGAGGCATTGCTCGACCAATATGGCCTGACCCGCCAGCGAAATCAGAAGGCCGACACGCTCAGCGGCGGCGAGCGGCGAAAACTGGAAATCGCCCGCGCACTGGTGACCGATCCAAAGCTCATTCTTCTCGACGAGCCGTTCAGCGGCGTCGACCCGATAGCCGTCGAGGACCTGCAACGGGAAGTTCGCCGGCTCAAGGACGAGTTCGGCAAAAGCGTTCTCATCACCGACCACAACGTCGCACAAACTCTTCGCGTCTGCGACCGGGCCCTGATCATTACCGATGGCCAGGTGTTCAAGGATGGGACCCCTCGGCAGATCATCAATGACCCCGAGGTGCGCAGCGCCTATCTCGGGAACACGTTCCGGGGGGATGAATTCGACGATTAATGGCCAAAGCGCAAAGGAACCCACGGATGGCTATCCAATCATATCTACACAAGTTACCCGCTTCCGGATGGCCGGCGGTGGGTGACGGACTTTATTAGAGGCATTAGCTCGTGAGCCGCAGCCTTCAATTCTTCCACGGTCATCTGTTCCAGCAGCGTCATCATGGGCACCAGCACGCACAGCCCGGCCAGCAACGCCGGTTCGGTGAAGCCGGAAGAGCCTGGGGTACGTTTGATCTGTCGGCCGCTGAGTTTGACCAGCGTCGATCGCAATTGCTGCGACTGCGGGCTGGTATCGCGGGCGATGTGCCAGACCAGCACCGCGCTCATGGCCGTGACCAGCAGTCGTCGCGTCAACGTGGCGGCGGTTTCCTGTCGCCACCGTTCGACTTGCTGTCCGGCGCTTTTGAGCAGTTTGTGATAGGATTCAATTCGCCATCGCCAGTGATACCAGAGCGCCACGGTCGGGGCCGATACGCTCGATGGCAGGTTGCTCAGCAGGAGCCAGCGAGCCAGCACCTTGCCTCGGCTGTCACGGACCTCCGCGACGATCAATCGCAATGCGATGGCCGGGCCGGGGATGTTCTTGTGTTTCTTCTTTCCGGTGCGGCGGTTGACGCGGTGCTGACGAGCCGGGCGGGTCAACACGATCGTCGTTTCCGCGACGAATTGCTCGGCCGGTTTGCCCTTGTAGAGCACTGGGCGGGTTGGTTTCATCCGGGGGCGAATATCCTGCGCCGCCTTGCACAACGGCTGTTCCTTGCCCTCGTAAAGCACCCGGCCGTCGTTGTCGGCGCGGATTAAAAACTTCTTGCCCGCGCCATCCCAGCGGCGGTAGTGCGCCACCGAATCCGCCTCGCGGTCGATGATGAACACCACCGGCTTGCCCAAGGCCAACGCCGCCACGTGATCCATCACCGGCTCCAGCCCGTCCAACTGCGACGCCGGCTTCTGCACCGTCGCACAACGCGTGGTGTGCAGCCCGCTCCGGGCCCGCAACTCCAGGCACAACGGCGCGATCGGCGAACCACCCCGGTCGCTCACCGCCAATGCCGTGAACATCTCGTAGCCCAGGTCGTTCTTCCCCGACAACTCGATGCGGTCCGACTTGGACTCATGCCCGTTGTAGTGCAGGTTCGACCAGTCTCCGTCCACCAGCAGCCATTCGTCGCAGCATTCCGGCACCGAGTTTCTCGCGTGCTCAATGAGCGGCGAACACATGGTCGGCAAATCCACCTCCTCGTTGCTGTAAAATCGCCACGCCGCCTGGGTGGTGGCAAATCCTTTGGCCAGGGTCGGCGGCGCATGAACCCCGGCAGCCAAACGTTGGGCGGAAGAAAGCTGACTCACGATCAGTTGATGATACCGACGCTGCAGCCGCGGCTCCGCCCCGGCCAGTGTAGGTACATACAACTCATCCTACCCAAAACACTTGGCGGAGATGTGTAGATATGATTGGATGGCTATCCGTGGGCTTTTGGCTCCACGGGAATTCGAGTGGCGGGGACAATTTCGCGGCCTAGAATATGGCCCAAGGAGCCGGCAATGCGCCTGCGACGAAATCTAGCGTTCGGATTGGTTTTGATGGCCGTGATCGTCATCGGGCTGGGCGTCCTGGCGCGATCTGACGGGCGGTCGGCCGCCACGCAGCCGGCCGCCACCATCGCTCCGGAGGCCCGGCAAATCCTCGATCAAGTGCGGGATGCATACGCATCCCTGAAATCGCTGGCTGTCTCCGGCACCGTTGACGGGCGCTTCGACATCGACGGCGTTCATAGCGCCAACAATGGACAGTTCACCGGGCTTTATTCCTCGACGGGACTGTTCCGCAGCGAAATGAAAGACGCCAGCTCCACCACGCAGCCAACCGGCGATCTCCTGCTCGGCAACACCGGCGAAAAAATCTACCTTTTTCTCCCACAACGCAATCGCTACCAGATTATTGACGCCCCCAAGGGGAAGGTCGATCTGGCCGCGCTCGGCGACGACGTAGCCGACCTGCTGCGGAATCAGGATCTTTCGCTGGCCCTGGCGCTGGCCGGTGATGCGGCCGGCGAATTGTCCCAAAGCGCTTCGTCAATCCTGCGGGTCGATGACGTGAAAATCGACGGCCAGGCGTTTCCGGCGATCATTCTGGTTTGTCCGCGTTATGACATGACGTTGGTCATCGATCCGCAAACCCACCTGTTGCGTCGAGCGGTTGCCGACCTGGCCAAGAATGCCAGGCTTCAAGGCGCCCAGAACGTGAAGAGCGCGTTGCTGACGATGGACTACGTCAACACTCCGGCCGCCGGCGCCGATGCGGGCAGATTTGCCTGGTCTGTGCCGCCGGGGGCGCAGCCTCTGGCGAGCGACGCTTCCGGTTCGGCGCTTGAAGGCAAGCCCGCCCCGGCCTTCTCGTTGTCCGGCCTGGACGGAAAGGTAGTTTCGGCGCAAAGCCTCAAGGGATCTGTTTACGTCATGGATTTCTGGGCAACCTGGTGCGGGCCGTGCGTCGCGTCGTTGCCGCATTTGGATGCCATCTACAAGGATTTCAAACCGCAGGGCGTAAAATTCTTCGCCGTTAATGTCGCCGAAGACAAGGATGTCATCCAGAAGTTCGTCAACGACACGAAGCTGGGTATTCCGGTGCTGATGGACACCGATGGCAAGGTGACCGACGCATACGACACCGCCGGCGCGATTCCGTTCACCGTTGTTGTGGGCAAGGACGGCACGGTTCTGAAAGCCGGGTTTATCGGCGGCGATGAGGACCAAATTCGTCCCATCATCCAATCGGCCCTGAAAAAATAGCGCCGTTTCAGGTCCGCATAACTCGGCCGCCGGCAAGCTCCCCAAGCCAACCGATTCACCCAAAGTCACAGCGCTTTGCAGCCGATTGATTTCATAAGCCCTTGCCGCAAAGCCTCGTGAAGCAAAAATGAATACCGAACTCATCAAGAAAATACAACAATGTGCAAACCTTCCGTCTTTGCCAACGATTGCGGTGCAGATTCTTGACCTGGCGGGAAGGCCAAACGTCGATATCGCTGAAATCGCCCGGGTCATTTCCAAGGATCCTGCACTATCCAGCAAGATTCTGTGTACGGTCAACAGCAGCTTTTATGGGCGCAGTCAGCACATCGGCACGATCAGCCATGCGTTGGTAATCCTGGGACTGCAATCGGTCAAAACGCTGGTGCTGGGATTCTCACTGGTGACGACGCTGAGCCGGAGCAAGAGCGGCGGGTTCAATCACTTGCGTTATTGGCGGCGGAGCATTTACGCCGCCACCGCGGCCCGCACCCTGGCAACGAAAATGCACCTCGTCCAGCAGGAGGAGGCGTTCATCGCCGCACTTCTGCAGGACATCGGCATGCTGGCGCTCAATCAGGTCATCAGCGCGCCATACGGCGAAATCTGCGGCAAATGCGGCACGCACATGGAACTCATCAAGGCCGAGCAGGAATCCTTCGGCATGACGCACGCGGAAGTGGGCGCGATTCTCGCCGAGCAGTGGAAGCTGCCCCCAGTCCTCGCCGCCACCATCAGAGCAAGCCACGACGCCGCCAACGTCGCGGACCCCACCACAAAGAATGTCGCCCTGCTCGTGCAGCTTGCCGGGCAATGCGCCGACGTTTTCGTTGACGCCGAGGCGGCCCCCGCCATCGCTCAGGTGCGTGCCGTCTGCGCCGCGGCGTTCAAGATGAGCGAGGCCGATTGCGACCAACTCCTGAAGGAAATCGGCGCGAAGACCAAGGAAATCATTCCGCTGTTCGAGATCAACGTCGGCAATGCCGCCAGCTATGAGGCGATTCTCAAAAAAGCCAACGAAGCGCTGGTGGATCTGACGCTGGAATCGCAGATGCAGGCGAGCAAGCTCCAGGAACAGAATCAGGCCCTGCAGCAGAAGGCGACGACCGACGCGCTGACGAGCTTAAACAACCGAGCCCGGTTCGACGAAGCGCTCAAGAGCCAGTTTGCCGCCGCCCGCGCCAGCGGCGCTGCCCTGACTCTGCTTATGCTCGACATCGACAAATTCAAATCGATCAACGATCGCTACGGGCACCAGGTTGGCGACCAGGTTCTGGCCAACCTGGGCAAGCTCCTGAAAAGCGCCGCTCGGGCCAAGGATTTGGCGGCTCGCTATGGCGGCGAGGAAATGGCGATGATCCTTCCTGAAACTCCGCGTCCCGTCGGCGCCGCCATCGCCGAAACCATCCGTCAAGCCGTCGCCAAACAACCGATTCTCTGCGGCAAGCAAATCGTCGCCATCACGGTGAGCATCGGCATCGCCACGCTGGAAGCCAACAGTCGCATGACCGACCCCGGCCACCTTCTCAAGGCCGCCGACATGGCCGTTTACGCCGCCAAACATTCCGGCCGAAACTGCGTAAAGATCTTCGCCCTTGCCGCGGCCGCGGCGTAAAATGGGGGGAAACGGAGAAACATCGGTAGCGGCGGACGCAGTGAGCGAAACCCTCGCAAAGCGGGGGGCTAACGGACCGGAAATAACGTTGATCTCCTAAAAATCTTCCCTCTGGGCGCTGTCCAGATGCTGGTTGTCCACGCCGCTCACGCGCTCGGTCGTGAAATCCTTCACTCCGTACAGCATGAACGTCGGCACGCGAGCCGGATGCGGGGCCGTCACGTGCTCGAGATAAAAGTGCTGAACGTCCTTGACAAAAAACGGCGGCCGAACGTCCGGTGCGAGGCAGTTCACCTGGACGTTGGTCATTTCCAGCCCGCTGACGTGGCGGAGGTAAAACCCATAGGCCGGCTCACCGCCAAACCGCGACGGGTCGGGATAGCCCTTCACCTGCTCCCACGGCTCGCGCCTGGTCCATGAACCGCTGCCCCCGCCGGGAAAAATCAGCCGAACGTCGTGAAGGTGTACGTCCGCGATCTCATGGCCGGGAATCCCGCTGATCACGCACGCATACCGCACGGACGAACATTGGGCGACAATATCGCTGATGTTCAAGTGGCGGATGGCGCCGACCGGCGTGCCGTTGGGGCCGCGCAGGCGGCTCCCCAGCCGGATGTACAGCGGCGAACTGGTAAGCCCCCGCATCGCCAGATTCGATACCGTCACGTTGTCGATCACGCCGCCGTCCACGCTTTCGATCGCCAATCCCTGGCAATCGTCGAACAGGCAGTTGCTGATCGCGATGTTCTTGAATCCCCCGTTGGATTCCGTGCCGAATTTGATCCGGCCGGTCCGCGACACGTGGCGGGAGTGCTTTTCCTTGTCCAGGTCATAACCCGGCCCGATCTTGCGGAAGGTGCCGTCGAGCATCGTCCCTTCCATATATCCCCCGCTTACCACGCAATTCGTGATCGTCACGTTCTCGGTGTCCCGCGCGTAACCCAGCCCAAACGAACTCTTCAGCACGATCGCATCGTCATAGGGCGAATTGACGCTGCAATTGGATACGCGGACGTTGCGGCAACAGTCGATGTCCATCCCGTCCCGGTTGGTGTCGATCTTGACGTTGTCGATCGTCAGGCTGTCCACGGCCGTCGCCAGAATCCCGAAGTGGCCTCCCTCATAAATCGAAAAATCCCGGAGAATGCAGCCGTGAACGTTCTTCAGCGAAATCGCCTTGTTCCCAATCCCCGGCGCCAGAGTTTCCTTCTCGTCGGGATATTCCGGCTTGGTGGTGGGCTTGGTGGTCGGCTCCACGGAGGGCTGAGTCGCCACGTACATGGCCACGTAATCCTGAGTATCCATATCCGGCGAGATTCTCGACGTCGCCCAGCGCCAGCGGCGATGCACGATCGTGTCCGACGGCTCGGTCGTGTCCGACGGCTCGGTCGTGTCCGACGGTTCGGTCGTGTCCGACGGCTCGGTCACCGGCCCGGGCCGAATGTCGTTCGGAGCCACCTCGACGTCCCACGGCTCCACGGTATCGGCCGACGGCTGGGTCGTATCCTGCCACGGCTCGGTCGTTGGCCGGGTCGTCGAAGGCTTGGTCGCCGGCCTCGGAGAACCGCGGTTCAGCGCATCCTTTCCATCAATCAGGCCCGGACCGAGGATGGCCACGTTCTGAATGTTCTCGCCCCAGATCAGGCTGTTGTGCCAATGGGTGTGTCCGAAATCCTGGTATTGGTCTTTGAACGGAAACGGTTCGGGTGGATCGTACTGGCCCTTGTCCTTGGTCCCGGCGGCGCGAATCGTCGCGCCTTCATCCAGATACAGCGCGACATTGCTCTTCAGATGGATCGAATAGCAGAGATAGGTCCCCGGCGAGAAATGAACCGTTCCGCCGCCCGCCTTCGCCGCGGCGTCGATCGCCTCGTTCACCGCGGGCGCATCAAGATGCCGCCCATCCCCGCGCGCCCCGAAGTTCCTCACCTCAAAAACCCCATTCGCCGCCTGGCACCCCCCAAGCATTCCCAGCATCAGCAGCAGAACAGTCCGCGGAAGATTGAGATATTTCATAATTGGTTCGACTCAGTATAATTACAATCCCAACCGATGGCCAACCGATTCCAACGTCTTCACCGATTTCCCGGCGACGCCCCGCATCGCCCGTTGATCCTGGCAATCCTCCTCATCCTTCAATCCTCGGCCTTCGCCCAACTCGGCGACATCCGCGGAGTTCACGATCCACGCATCATCCAATCCGGCGAGTTTTTCTATCTGTTCTCGACCGGCCTGGGCATACCCATTCGCCAATCGAATGACCTGGTGACCTGGCAATCCACCGGGTCCGTCTTTTCCGCTCCACCGGCGTGGATTGCCAAGGAATTCCCCGGCGCCCGATTTTTTTGGGCGCCCGACATTTCCTATTTCGCAAACACATACCATCTCTATTTCGCCGTTTCGCGGTTCGGAAAAAATAACTCCCGCATAGGCCTGGAAACCAACACCACCCTGGACCCCAAGGACGTCAAACATCCCTGGATCGACCATGGGCCCGTGATCGAAACACACCTAACCGACAATTGGAACGCCATCGACCCGGCCGTCGCTTTCGATACCGACAACAACCCATGGCTCGTCATGGGCTCGTTCTGGGACGGGATCAAGATGCGGCGTCTCGATCCGACCACGGGCCTGCTTTCGCCCGACGATCCCAAGCTCTATTCCCTGGCGCGCCGCCCCAAGCCCGATGCCATCGAAGCTCCCTATATTTTCCATCACGGCGATTATTTCTATCTGTTCGTCTCATTCGATTACTGTTGCCGCGGCGTCAAGAGCACCTACAAAATCATGGTCGGCCGATCCAGGCAAATCACCGGCCCATACACCGATGAAACCGGAAAGGCGATGCTCGACGGCGGCGGATCGCTCATTCAGGCAACCCGGAAAAACGTCATCGGACCCGGCCACTGCGGGGTCTTGCACGCCCGTGGGACCGATTGGCTCGTCCATCATTTCTACGACGGTAATGATCACGGCCGCGCAACTCTGGAAATCCAGCCCCTGACATGGGACGCAAATCAATGGCC
>JBEKXM010000147.1:0-9027 GCA_049512115.1 Tepidisphaeraceae bacterium
AATTTCCGTCTGTAGTCCCGCCTTGATTTGATCACACGCCTTGGCGAGTTCAGGAAGGACATCCAGGCCGCGCGGCTTAAAGCACGCGGGACCGTTGTCGCCAACGTGGGCATCCGCGCTGAATGCATCGAAAACGAAGATGTTCCCTAAACGAGGATCAGCAGGAGTGCCATCCTTCCAAGGGACCGGGGTTTCCACGGCACCAACACGACACTCAATCTTGGCCGTAGCCGAACTGGTGGGAGCCGTGGCGAAGGCATTGGGCTTGATCTCTTGTGATGTTCCACGTGCCCGGCATGCTCTCTTAATAACCCGGGCATATCCCGACTTACCAGCGCCGTTTTCGCCGTAAATGACCGTGCAACCTGGCGCGTTTCCAAAGACGATCTCTTGATCGCTGGGGATTCGCCCAACGTTGGTGAGGGCCGAAAGACGCTTCAAGCTGACTGACGAAGTGCCGTCGGGGCCGCCGGGCGTGTGGGCGGCGGTCAGTGGCTTGGCTGTCGGCGCGGCACTCGCGGCTGGAAGTAGTCCATGCTTCGCGCGGCATATTGCCGCGAGTTCTTTGAGGTCATCCGGCGTGAGCGGACCAACGCCAATGATCCTGCGGAGCGCATCTCTTTGCCAATCGGGCCATGTCGCGCTCCATCCGAGGATCGAGGCGAACGGAGAGGCTGGTGATGTGGGTAATCCATCGGGCATAGGCTGGCACTCCTGCTCAATTTGAAACGGTCTCTTGGTCACCAGCGAGCAATTTCACGTCAAGACCCTCGATCTCTTTTAGTGTTTTTCCGGCAATTCCTTGCAGTTCGCCGTACATCCCGACCGTCGCCTGCATGACGCAGTCAATTTGCGCCTGCCGTTTTTCCCATTGCTTCATGATGGCCTTCTTCTCTTTCTGTAAATCTTCGGACAGATCGGAGAACGCTTCGACAATGGCCTGTACGCGGAGCCGGAACTTGGGGCCGGTCAGGTATTGATAGATCAACTCCATCTTGGTTTGCTGACCTTCAGTGGTCTGGCGGGCGCAGTTGACCTCAATGAGCATCTGGCGGAGCGACAGCGCCATGGGAAGCACGACGCGGGGGTGGACAACCCACACACCATCAATTTGGTCAAATGTTTCCACGCCAGCAGGCAACACAGCCGTGACGAGCACCGCGATCTCGGCCTTGGCCGCACGCTGGTCATCGCGAAGCTTGGGAAGCCAACTGTTCTGCCAATTCTTGACGCGCTTCGATTCCCACAGGATCGCGCCGCAGGCGACACCGGTGGGCATGACGACGCGATGGAGAATATCGGCGCCGCGCTCACCCTTGGAAACCGCCTCGATTTGGTCGTGCGGGAACCTGGCGGCCAGGAGCGATTCGAGTTGTAGTTCCAACACTTCGCCCTGCAACTGCTGCGACCCCTGTTCGGCCCTTCGTTTTAGTTCTTCGATCTGCTTTTGCATCGACAGGATTGTCTGTTCCTTCTCCATCACCTTGAGTGACAGGTGCTCTTCCGCCTCTTTCTTGGCCTGCTCCCGCGTCTTGTCAAGCGAATCCTGCACGCGGGTTTCGATGGTCAGCTCCATCTCACGCTTGGCATCGTCCAATTCGCGCTGCTTGCGGATCAATTCTGCCTGAGCTTTCTGGGCTTCAGCCAGTTTTTCGTCGCGAGATCTCAGCACTTCTTGAAGATCGGCGACCTCCTTGGCCTTCTGCTCCAGGTCGGCACCGAGGACAAGCTTGGCTTTCTTTGATTCTTCCGCGGCGATCTTAGCGCGTTCCTGGGACAACTTTTCGGCCACCTGCTGCTCGATGGCCTGTTTTTCCTTGGCCAGCGCCGCCTCGCGATCCTTCATGGCCTGTTCGCGTTTGGTTAGATCGCCAAGCTGCTTCTGCATCGAGAGAATGGCCTGATCTTTTTCCCTGACCTTGCCGGCAAGCTGCTGCTCGGCCTCCTTCTTGGCTTCTTCACGGGTCTTCGACAACGATTCCTGTACACGGTTTTCGATGGTGAGTTGCATCTCGCGTTTGGCGTCGTCGAGTTCCCGTTGTTTCCGGATCAAGTCGGCCTGGGCATTTTGGGCTTCGGCGAGTTTTTCGTCGCGGGCCTTGAGGACCTCCTGAAGTTCGGCGATTTCCTTTGCCTTTTGTTCGATGTCAGTGCCAAGGGCCAGCTTCGCCTTCTTGGATTCCTCCGCCGCGATCTTCGAACGCTCCAGTTTCAGTCTATCGGCCACCTGCTGTTCGACAGCTTCCTTTTCTTTCGCCAGTGCCATTTCACGCGACTGGATCGCCTGTTCCCGCTTTGCAACTTCGGCATTTTGCTGGGCCAATCGGTTCTCGAAGTCCCGTCGAGTGGACTCGATCAGCGGTGCCGCCAGCGATTCTGTCAGCTTGATCTCGGTCCGGCACTTGGGACAGGTAATTGTCGGCTCTGCTGCCATGGTCTTCCTTTCCCCATTATTGAATGAGCCATCGGACCACAAAAAGCGACGCAACGGCGCTTCGTTGGCCGAGTTGTTTCTCAATGCCGCCAATCAACCCGTCGCGTTTCGCGTCTATTGCGTCCTGGGCGGTGAATAGATCACGGCGCTTCGTGTTGCGATCCGATTCTAGCGACTTGATCGTTTTCTGCGCCTCCAGCTTGTCGCGCAACGCCGCGGCCAATGCTGCGGTGCGACGTGCTTCCTTGATCTGCTTGTCAATCTCCTTGATCTCTCGCTCAAGACCCTGTTTGAGGTCGTCCGACCAACGGTCAAGTTTGAGGACTTCCTCGTCGAAGAATTCGGCGTTACGCCGCTCGATCTCTTTGAGCCTCGACGCAATGGCCGAATCGCGGATGGGCGACAAGTCGACCGGCTTTCCCGACGCCGGACGGACAGTCGCGGGAAGTATAAGCAATTTCTGGCAGATTTCTTCGTCCAGTGCCCGTCCATCCTCCGTCGCGGCCGAGAGGACAAGAAATTCTTCGGATTCGAGGGATTCCACAACAAGTTTGGATACTTCCAGCCACCCGCATGCCCCGATCAGCGGCTTGAGAACGCTTACGATGGACGCGTGGGCGGTGTAATCGAGGGAGATATTGGCGAAAGGAAGCTTGCGACCGATCGCCTCCCGGATCAGACGGACGGCCAGAGGATGATCCTGGCGATAGAAAACATCGCCGTTGGCTTCGGCCTGTTTCCAATCCAGGTGATACCACCCATGGTGGGCGTCGGGGCCGGTGTATTCAAAGCGTGGCTGATGAGTGTCGAACCGGGCCTGGGTATCCAATTCAGTGCGGGTCAGTTCGAGGAGCCAGCGTTCCCGATCCGACAGGCTTTCCAGTGTTTTGTCTCGATGGATTCGAAGGCGGGCGCTGACGTCCTCATCGAAGTTCTCTAACAGCGTTTCGCGGGTTTGGGTCATACGGGCCTGAATTTGCTCGTCCAACTCCGCTTGCAACTTGTCAAAAGCAGTGGCGATTTCCGCGGAAGTGCGGCAGGACTGATAGACTTGGGCGATACGGCGTTCGATATCGACGCCGGATTCCAGTGCGCCCAGCACTTCATCGCTGGCGCCAAAGACGCCGCCGAAAAGCTGGAACTTTTCACTGAGCAACTGGAAGACGCGCTGGTCAGCCTCATTTCGCTTGTTCAAGAAGTTCAGAACGACGACATCGTGTTTCTGGCCATAGCGGTGGCAGCGGCCGATTCTTTGCTCAACCCTTTGCGGGTTCCAGGGCAGATCGTAGTTCACCACCAGCGAACAGAATTGCAGATTGATTCCCTCGGCGGCAGCTTCGGTGGCGATGAGGATGGTGGCATGATCTTTGAAGTGCTCGACGATTGCGCCCTTCATGTCCACGGCGCGGGAGCCGATGACGGTGCCGTCGTCGCCGTGGCGGGCGAGCCATTGTTGATAGATGGCTTTGGAATTGGGGTCGGCGTTGGTGCCGTTCATCAGCACCAGTTGTCCCTCGTAGCCGTTGGCGGAAAGCAGTTCGAAAAGATACTGCTGAGTACGCCGGGACTCGGTGAAAATGATTGCCCTGCGCATCGCCCCCAAAGCCTCGGCCTTTGCAAGGCCCACCTTCAATGCCGGGAGCAAGGCGTTTCCCTTGGCGTTGGTCTTGATGCCGTCAGCAAGGGTGGCGAATTGGCGAAGCTGGGCGAGTTCTTCCCGCAGTAATTTCGGGTCGATCTTGGCGTCAGTATCGGCCTCTTCCGATTCCCATTCCTCTTGAAGTTCATCCAAACCCTCAAGGTCTTCCTCGTCCAGAATATTGATGTTTTCGCCCTGGGCGATGCGCTCAACGCGGGCGACCAACCCTCGGAGCGTGCTGGCGATTGCAAAAGTGGACGAAGCGAGCAGCTTGCGGAGCACCAGCGTGATGAGTTGGCGTTGACTGGCCGGCAAGGCGATGAGTTTTTCTCGCTGCAAGTAGGCTGAGACCTGTTCGTACAGAGCGTGTTCGTCGTCTCCCGGAATAAATTCCTGCGTCACCGGGACGCGGCGAGTGAAAGGGATGTACTCGACCACTTGTTTGCGGAGCGTACGAACGCAGAGCGGCTGGAGTCTGCTGCGCAAACCGGCGTTGCGTTGCTGTTCGTCCGGCGCACGAACGAATTGCTCGCGGAACGAAGCGGCATCCCCGAACACGTGCGGATCGATGACGCTGACGAGTCCGTATAATTCCATAAGGGAATTTTGCAACGGGGTGGCGGTCAGCAGCAATTTGGGCACAGACCCGATTGCCTGGGCGATGGCGTTTGCAGTCTTGCTGGACGCTTTGAACACGTTTCGCAACCGGTGCGCTTCGTCAATGACGACAAGATCCCATGGCACTTGGCCAAGTTCGGACTGCCTGGCCGCTGCAAATTGGTAAGAACAGATCACCAGCCGATCTTTTTGATCGAATGGGTTGGCCAGCCCCTCGGCTTGAGCGATTGCGAATATCCGGGAGTCGAGCACTGACGTTGGCAGATAGAATTTCTCCTCAAGCTCCTGCTGCCATTGTTTCCTAAGTATCGCGGGCACGATGAGGAGTACGTGGCGATGGCGTTCGGCCCATTTCTGGGCGAGGACGATGCCGGCTTCGATGGTTTTTCCCAAGCCAACCTCGTCGGCCAGAATCACCCCCTTGGAAAGGGGAGAGCGGAGTGCGAATAACGCGGCATCGACCTGATGCGGGTTTAGGTCAACGCGTGAATTGGCAATGGAACGCGATAGGTTTGCGATGCTACCGGATGGCCCTTTGAGGGTCAGCAAATGCGCCCAATATTGACTGTGGTATGGGGTCATGCGCTAACGCCGCCATCTTCTCGTGCGTCACTGCTTTCGGCAAATTAATGGAGATCACCAACTCCATCCTCGCGCAAATCCGCACTCTGGGTTACGTCGTCAAGGTATTCAAGATCAACGGCACGGTGGCCGCCCGTCGCGGTTGACAGAAGTACGCCGGAGATAAAGAATGCCGTGCGTGGTCGGCGGCACGAGTTGCCCAGCGCAAGGAGGACCTGATTCATGCCAGGAATTGCCATCAAGGCCGCAATGGTCACCGAACTACAGCGGCAGCTTAATCAAGAGTTGGGCGCCGCCCACTCCTACCTGGCCTTGGCGGCGTGGTGCAACGCGCAGAACTTCAAGGGTTTTGCCCGCTACCTTTCCAAGCAGGCAGTCGAGGAACGGCAGCACGCGCAGAAGTTCATGCAACACCTATTGGATCGCGGCGTTTTGCCCGTGCTCACATCGCTGGATGCGCCGCCACCGGATTTCTCCTCGCTCATGGAGGTCGCCCGCCATGCGCAAGGAATGGAGCAGGCCAATACCGCCGGGATCAACGCCTGCTACGCCGCCGCCGTCCGCGAGCAGGACTATCCGGCCCAGGTGCTGCTGCACTGGTTCATCAGCGAGCAGGTTGAAGAGGAGGACTGGGCCGACGAAATGGTGGACCGGATCCAACGGGCCAACTGCGCCGGCGGGCTGAGCGATCTCGACCGGCACATCGAGCGATATCTCACCGAAGAAGGCGCCAACGCCGCCAAGTGCGAAGAATCCTGATCGCCGCGGTTCCATGCAGCGCGGTCTTGCATAAGTTCATCGTGAGCGATGCACACACCGTACCGTTTCCACCCTGACGGCGCTGGATTTCGCGGCTTCCATTAATCGGGGAGCCAGTCGGGCAATTGGCTGATCGGCGTGGCCGGCAGGTTCGTCAACACTTGCCTCGAATATCGTTGCGCATCGATGCCATGCCGGCGGCAGGTGCTGGTCAGGCTGGAAAGGTTCGTCGCCGCCGTCGGAGAATTCCCGATCCCATCACCATCATCCCCACACTGGCCGGTTCGGGAACATTCGCCAGGCTGATGCCATTTGCCGCGGCGAAGGCGTCCAGGGCGGCCACATCGCCGGCCGAGGCCGCGCCGCTGACGCTCTGGTTGAAGTTCGCCGCCAAGCCGGAGACGTTGGTGTTATTTGCCCGCGCGTCTTGCTGACGACACGAGTGACGCCATTTCCATTATTGAGATCACGCGCGACCGTGGACATCGTGTCCAGGACTCGTATTTCCCTTCCGGCATATCGCGCGATGAGAACGCGCGCGATAGGTCGCCTATGACCTTTGCCGATTCGCTTCCTCCGGCGAATTGCCGGCGGCAACAGGTCGGAAGCATGGCAAATGCCCGGAACGCCGGGAAGCGTCCCAGGATCGCAGCCAGACGATTCCGCGGCCCTTCCATCGGCAACGCCGCCCTCTGGGTGATCGTCTCCTTCGGTCGGTTGGCGCGGCGAAGCGATATCGCCAAGAGGAATCGGAATGTTTCGCCTCCGACGTCACGCATGGGACATCGGCGTCGCTCAGCACATGATTGGAGCCTTCACGGCGCGGACATCGTGTCCGCCAACGCCTGATGCTCGTCGGCCGCTGTCGGACTACCTGCGTCGCCGGTGGGCGAGAATTACGCCGCATCCTTCTCGCCTTGCTCGCGCTTCAAGCGAATGAGGGTTTTGAGGAAGCCGGTGAGTTTCCGCCCGCTGTCCTTACGCCGCGCGTTGATCGTAACGGGTTTGGGCATAAGCGGGTGTGAGACCTTGATGTCACCGGTCCCGTTGACGTGGACGATGTGGCAGCCGAGGTTACGCGCGGTGGCGAGCGCGTTCCTACGGTTCATTCCAGAAAGAGAACCACTAGGCAGCGTCATATAAACGCCCCTTTCAAGTTTGAGGATTAAAAAATAAACATTTGCGCGCATTCGCACGCATACCGCTTGCAAACACCTGCCGTCGTCAGGGCAGGTCATTCAGGACATCATCCTCCCTTCTGAGCGTCGGGCGCGGCCGATTGAATAACCTCGGCTCATGTTCGAGGTCTAAGAAATCGAGTTTGGAGGCGTCGTATTCCCGGAAAAGTTTGTGAAATCTGGTGTCGATGAAATCGCCGAAGAAGCACACGGTTACGGGTGTTCCCCGTCCAACGCAGTCCTTAATGCAGGCGGCAAGCGGCCACGAGTCTGAAATTATAAAGACGCGGGAAACATCAGGCCGACCGGCTAGACGGCCCAGCGAATACGCAATCAAGGCATCAAAGCGAATGATGCGTGACGGGCCATCATTCAACAAGGTGTTGCTGACGACCGCTTCGTGGGGCGGCATTTGCCGAACCGTCCAACCCAGTTGGCCTTGAATCATCTGGTGGAATTTCGCTTGTTTTTCATTGGCCTCGTCCGCAGCAGTGAAAAAATACGCGGGTCTGGCGGGCCACTGGTGTTGTCCGTGGCGCTGCATTAGGTCGAGAAGCACCGTGTAATCGAGATTCCGGTCGGGGGATGCAGCGCGCTGGCCAAAAAATAAAGCCGAACCGTCAACCAGAAGCGATGCAGCAGATCCGGTAGCAACAGACGAATTAACGGGAACTGATTTGGCGGGCATCTGATTTCCTTTCAATAGGGCCAATAGGCCAATATATACCGGATCATAACCCGTGATTTCGCCCGATGTCAATGGTTCACGGAGTACGCTCATGAACCGCATCCTACCCTGGTGGCACGGGATTTCGCCGTTTCCACCGGTCCGGCAGCCAGTCGGGCAGTTGGCTCATCGGCGTGGCCGGCAGGTTGGTCGGCAATTGCGTCAAGCAATGTTGCGGGTCGATGCAGTGCCGGCGGCGGGTGCCAGTCAGGCTGGAAGGGATCGTCGCCGCCGGCGGGCGAGAATTCCGCATCCAGCCATCACCATCATCCCCGCGCTCGCCGGCTCCGGAACACTGGACGTCGGCAGGGACAATCCGTTGGCAGCGGCGAAGGCGTCCAACGCCGCGACGTCGCCCCCCGAAACGTCGGCGCCGCTGGTGCTCTGATTGAAGTTGGCCGCCAAGTCGGTGAAGTCAGCGGCGTTGACTTGGCCGTCGTAGTTGAAATCGCCCTGGTCCCAGCCGGTGACGGGCTGGTTGAAGTTCGCCGCCAGGATGGTGAAGTCGGCGGCGTTGATCAGTCCGTCATAGTTGAAATTGCCCTGGTCCCAGCCGCTGCCGTGGACCGGCCCGCATCGCGTCCGTAGAATCGTCAAAACCTCAGCGGCATCGCCGAGGTCAATCCAAACCAAAGGAGACGATCATGGCCAATCCATTGAAGCTGCTGAAGCTCAAACCCACCGGCTTTCAATCCATCAAGGAGCTGCCGATTCAAGCCTCACCGGAAAAAGTCTGGTCCTCGCTCATCAACGTCGAAAAATGGTTTCGTTTTGATCCCGACCCGAGCAAAGCATCCAAGCAAACCCTCGAAGCCACTGCCGGCGGCCGCTGGTTGTCCAAAACCTGGGAAGGCAACACCATATTCCTTGGCACGGTCACCTACGTCGAGCCGGGAAAGCTCCTGCGCCTCGTAGGACAGTTGGGCATGACCCACCTCCCCATCACCACCGTCTTGATCTTCGAGCTGCAACCCAAAGCCGGCGGCAAATCGACCCTGCTGCGTCTGGGCCAGCGCAGCTTCGGTTTCATCGACGCCGACATGAAAAAACGCTACTCCAACATCTGGAAGCATCTCCTGCCGCAGCTCAG
>JBEKXM010000148.1:0-10800 GCA_049512115.1 Tepidisphaeraceae bacterium
CCCGCGCGGGTTTCCTTGGCGACGACGCCCCCGCAGGCGAATTCGATGTCGTCCGGGTGGGCGCCGAAGGCCAGCAACGGCGCGAGCTTAGGCGAGTTCGGTGTAGGCTTCATTGGGACGATCTATGGTATCACGATTCACGTAAGCGATCTCCGGCGCCTCCTCTTTTTTCATGTAAAGCTGTTCGCCGGCCCCGGAGACGTAATGCGTGCAGTGAATTACCGATTGCATCCATCGCAGCCGGGCGTCACGTGTGGGGCTGATTTGCTTTTTGTCGAACGGGACAGGTGGAAGAGTAAGGTAAGCGTCCCCGCCTTCATGAAGCTTGAGTTCGCCGCCAACATGGCGGGCACGCACGATTTCCCCTTGGTAGGGCACATCGACAAAGAAATCGCTGATTTCGCACGCGGCCGCTCGGAAATCCGGATCGCCGGATCGCTCCACGCGCATCCCCTGGAGCAATCCCATCCGGCGATACATTTCCAGGCAAAAACCCGCAACGTCGCGTTCCTGACACGCCGTGAAAGCTTCAACCAATCGCCGATCGACAAACGCGGGCAACTGTACCGCCGTTTTGGCCTTCCAATCCACCATGACCCGCTTGAGGAACAGCGGCGAGAATTTTCGCTGGAGCTTGTTTTCGAAGGTAAAGTTGGTGTCGAACGGCTCGCCGTTTTTTCGATGCCGCAGACGGGTCTTCGTTTCGCGCGGATCGTGATCGCTGTCGTGGTAGAAGAAGACGATCTGGCCTCCGATTTGGTCCCGCAGCCGCCGGGCGGCCTGCATTTTCGCAAACAGAAATCGCTTGGGAAAAATCCCGCAGGGTTGCTGGCCAAAGCAGATGACGGGAGGGGCGGTCATATTGACGTGGACAGCGCCTGAGGCGATGAAGTACGGCCACCAAACAATAGCCGAAAAACAATGCTGAGAAGCACGCAAACTGCGCACCCGATCAAATTGTACCAGAGATAGCTGATGCTCAGTCTAAAGTAGAGGAAGATCACCAGCGCCTGGGATAAGATCGCCGAGCAGAATACCTCGTCACCGCCGACGAAAGGAATGAAGAACGCGACAAGGAACAAAGCCAGCGGCACGCCGTAGAACACCGAGCCGACGATATTGGCAGCCTGGATCAGGTTCTCCACCATATTGGCGAAGAGTGCGAACGACAGGGCCACCAACCCCCAAAAGACGGTGAAGCATTTGGAAGCGACGACGTAGTGGGCATCGCTGGCCTGGCGGTGGATGATGTGGCGGTAGAAATCGACGGTCGTTGTCGATGCCAGGGCATTGAGCTCCGCCGCTTTGGACGACAGCGCCGCGGCGAAAAACGCCGCAACCAGCAGGCCGATCAGCCCATGGGGCAGATACTTCAGGATAAACGTGATGAATACGTAGTCCGCCTCGTTGGCTTTGCCGCCGATCGCCTGTTTCGCATCTTGGTGAAGTTTTTCGGCCGCGGCGCCGGCCGCCAGCATTTTGTTGCGCGCCGGCGCTTCGGCGGCGGTATGCTTTGCGTTCAGCCAGGCGCGGACGAGTTGCTGCTTCTGGGCCTGAATCTCCGTGAACTGCCGCTGGAGAGCTTGAAGATGATGATCCGCATCGTGCTGCAATTGGCCCTTCCAGGCCGATTCATTAAAAACGATCGGCGGCGGCTGGATCTGATAGAAAACGAAAAGCATCACCCCCAACAGCAAGATGGACAATTGCATGGGGATTTTGCACATCGCGTTGAACATCAGCCCCAGGCGGCTGTCTCGCAAGCTGGCGCCGGAGATATACCGCTGAACCTGTGATTGATCGGTGCCGAAATATGACAGCGCCAGAAACATCCCTCCGATCAGCCCCGACCAAAATGTATATCGCGGCTTGAGACTGAGAGTGAAATCAACCGCCTCCAGCTTGTGCATTCCACCGGCCACCGTCAGCGCATCGGAGAAGGAAAGCCACGGCGGCAGCTTGGCGAGCAACACGCAAAACGCGGCGAGCATTCCCGCGAAGATGACGCCGAGCTGATATTTTTGCGTCAGGGTCACCGCATCGCTGCCGCCGGCAACGGTATAGACGATCACCAGCAGCCCGCTGAGCAGGATCGTCAAATCCAACCGCCAGGAGAATACGGCCGAAAGCACGATGGCCGGCGCATAGATGGTGATTCCAGCGCCGATGCCGCGCTGCAGCAGAAACAGCGCCGCTCCCAGCAGGCGGGTTTTTTTGTCGAATCGCCGCCCGAGAAACTCGTAGGCGGTATAGACATTCAGTCTGCGATAAATCGGCAGAAAGAACATGGAAATAACGATCAGGGCGAACGGCGCTCCGAAATAGTTCTGGACGAATCCCAGCCCATCCTGATATCCCTGCCCCGGCGTGGAAAGAAACGTGACGGCGCTGGCCTGCGTGGCCATGACGGACAGCCCGATCACGAACCATTTTGTGTTCCCCGCGCCTTTGAGATATGCGCTGAGGTCCCGCCGGCCGCGGGTGCGCCAGATTCCAAACGCGGCAATACCGAGCATCGTGCTCAGAAGAACCGCGTAATCGAGCGCGTTCACGAATACGTCCTTTCCAGGATAACCAGCGCCGCGACCCAGACGATGAACGCCAACACGACCAGGAGATAGACTCTGGGCCAGGTGCCGACGATCGGCAGACCGGTCGAATCGTCAGCAGGCTCTGACTCGGACATTGGAGCCTCTATTTCCCCAGCGACACGATATTGGACAGCAACCGATATGCCCCCGGCACGCCAGCCGGGAGTTGGCGAAAAAATGTCAGCCCGGTGTAGACGAAATATCCCTTGCCGCTGCGAGCGACCAGCAACGCTCCCTTGAGCGGCGCTTCGCCGGCATCGCTGCACGCCAGGATCGGGACAAAATGATCGTCCCAATGGTTTGGAAAATAGGTGCCGCGCTCTTGCACCCAGCCGGCGAAATCGGCCTGGGTGATTTTGTTGGGCGAGTTCAAAACCGGATGATCCGGCGCCAAAAAAGTCATCGCCGCGTTCGGATCGGTCACGCGCTGCTGGGATATCGCCAGATTAAATGGGGCGATCTTGCCCGTTTTCAATCCATCGGGCCGGTTGTACTGGCAGAGAACCGTTCCGCCGGCTTCGACATAGGCGAAAACGTCCGGCAAATGCGCCGCCAGGTCGGTCCTGACGTTGAAGGCTCGAACGCCGATCACGACGGCGTCCAGATCGTGCAGCTTGGCCGGCGTCAGATCACTGGCTTGAAGTTCGGTGACGGCATATCCCATTTGCCGCAAGGCGTCCGCGGTGTCGTCGCCCGCGCCGGCGATGTATCCAACGGTGTGGCCGCGAATCGCCAGATCGAGCGCGACTGCCGTGAGGCGGGCGGGCGGCTGAAGCACGATGAACGGGAGATGGCTGTACTGAATCTCAAGGCGTTGATTGTTGAAATGGGATCCTCCGATCGTCGCGTCGGCCATGATCGTTGCGACGGCCGGCTGGGCCGACGCCGTGACGGTGAAGGTAAGACTGGCTTGCTCGCCGACGGACCAGAGGCGGAATGATTGGCTCTCCGGGACAATCTGCCAGCCGGGAGGCGCGATCAGTTTCAGTGTGCCACTGCATTGGGGACGATACGCGGTGAGGAGCATCGTCACCGCACGCTGCGAACCCGGCGCGAAAAGCTGAACGTCCGAAACAAACTTCAGCGAAACCGGCGGAATCACGTCCAACCGCCGGCGGGTCTGCGTCCCAGACGAGTCGGTGGCAACCGCGATCGGTTCGTTCGGCACAACCAAGGTCTGCCCGCCAACTTCGAATTCGTATTGAACGGGAAAAACCGGCGGATTCTGCGGCCGGCCGATGAGCTTCGCATCATCCACGCGGAACATCCCGGCTGTCCCTTGTTCACGAAGCCAATAGGGCTGGCTCACAGGAGTCGTGACGGGAATTGCAATAGCCGAATCGCTCGACGCCGACCCGTTCGCGCCCGATGCAATCGATAGATCGCGTACCTCAGATTTGTCAATGCTTGGAAATCGAACATCCAACCAATTCACTGAAACAGCCGAGTGCATCGTAACCCGTTGATGCAATTGGATGATTTCCCCCGGCACGATTTCCGCCTGCGGCGCCGTGGTTTCCACTTCGAGTCCGAGACATTCGGCGATGACGTGATCGAGAAGCGAACGCTTCTCGTCGATGATCGGATCAGCCGGCGCTGCGGACAATTGCTTCTTGATCTCCAGAAGCGCCGGTACGTTGGCCGACAAATCCTGACTATTGAATTTGGCGATCAGATCATCGGCCAGCTCTCCGATCGCGCCCAGGGAAAGACGCTTCCAGGACGTGTCAATCCCATCCATGATGTCCTGCGTGGCCGGCTCACCGTCGAGGAGTTGGAAGGCCTCGACTCTTGCCGGACCACCGCGGCCCGGACCGCCGACAAAATTGCCGAAGCCCTGGGATTTGTGCATTGATCGGCTGCGTGCCGCCAGTTCTGCGAACGACACGCCCGTAACCGGATCGGTTCCCGAGACATTGATTCGCACGACATTTACCTGCGGCCGGGTTGTCGCGCCCCCGCCTCCACCCCGCAGACCAATGCCGAATCCGTTGCTGAAAATGCGTTTTGGCTGCCAGACGGTCAGGTCGGTCAATTGTTCTGGAAACGCCTTGGAATCGCCGGCGAGCTTAAACGCTTCAAGCCCCAGAATCGCCGAAGCCGTATGGTGCCCGTGCGTGTTGCCGGGAATAGTGGAGAAGCGCGTCACCATCACGTCCGGGCGAAAAGTGCGAATGACGCGGACGATATCTGCCAGAACCTGCTGTTTGTCCCAGACCTGAAGGGTCTGGCGATAGTCCTTGGAAAAACCGAAGTCGATCGCGCGGGTGAAGAATTGTCTGCCGCCATCAACGCGCCGGGCGGCCAGCAATTCCTGGGTGCGGATGACGCCCAACTCCACGCCGAGTTCCGGCCCCAGCACGTTCTGGCCCCCATCGCCGCGCGTGAGGGAAAGATAGGCTGTGCGGTAGTTCCGGCCCCGCGCCAGGTAGGCAATCAGTTGTGTGTTTTCATCGTCAGGATGGGCCGCGATGTACAGCACGCTGCCCAACTGGTCAAAACTGCGCAGCTCCTGCAAAACCGCCGCGGGAGCGGGCGGCGCGCCGCGCGCCATGCCGCACACGAGCAGAAGAATGCACGCGCTGGCGAGCCGCACATGCCAGCGGCTGCTGCCAAGACGCCGAATACGGATGGCGGTTTTCATGCAGTCGTATTAGCTGGCGAGAGCAAAGGCGACCGCGTATTGCGTCTTCTCCCACTTCAATTTGATCAATCCGCCGCCCTTGACGTCGGGATCTCTTTCAATGGATATGGTGAATTGATCGACCGATGTGTCCAGATCTGACTTCTTCAGGTCGACCCGCGCGACGTCGTTGGCCTCGTCGTACACATTTTTGGGATTGCGCATGTCTTCGCCCCACTGGCCGATCTGCTTGTTGATGATCAGCTTTGCGGTGCCGTCCTCGTTGGGCAAGGTCCAAACGCTGTAGCATCCTGCCGGAATGGTGGCTGAGCCCAGAACGATCGGTTGCTGGGTGATCAATAGCGTCGCCTCGTCGGCTCCCGTGCGCCAAACCTGCCCGAACGGAACCAATCCGCCCCAGATTTTGCGGATTTCGCCGGTGCGGGGGCTCTTCGTGTACGGGCGGCCATACACGATCATCACGCGATCGCCGTTGATGACGCTGCTGATGGTCTCATGCGGGCTAAGGCGTCTTTGCTGGCCAAATGCAGGCAGTCCGGCGGCGAATACGACCACGACGGCGACAAGAGTGAAAGCGAAGCGATTCATGGCGTCTCCTCAAAAGAGTGAATTGACGGGGAGTTTACCATTACCATCAATTCCGTGGAAGAACTTTCGGGGGCCGCGCCATTGGCGGAACCCCTCTCGGAGGAATTCCACCTAATGCGAACCGCTCGCGTTGGCCACGGCGGCGGCAAGGTCGCCTTCACGCATTCCGTTGGCGGACATGCCGGCGAGGATATTGTACTGGAACGCCACCTGGGCTTCCTTGTAGCTGAGACCCAGCGTACCAAGCTGCTCTCTCAGTCCGTGGAGTTGGCGAAGATCGGCCTGGGCGTTGCTCGCCGAGGGCGTGGCCGCGCAGTATTGGGCGAATCCCGCGCCGCTCACGGCCTGACCGCCGCTCTGGCTCACATACGCATCCCAGGCCGTTTGCAGGTCGGTGGACATCTGGATCTTGCGGTTTTGCACGTTGCTTCCGAATACCTCGGTATATTTCGTGAGGAACGCCTGAACGTTCCTGGGATCGAGGCGGTTGGCGGCCGCGCGGTAATCCGCGGCCTTGGGACGGGGACCTGGAGGCAGATCGTTGTACAGCGCGCCGGTATCCACTTCGCCGAGAATCTCGTCAATGGTCGGATCGCGGGTCAAGACGCCCGTGTCTTTCAGGTCCTGCTGGACCACGGGTCCCGGATAGGCCGGCTGGAAGGCCTCCTTGAAAACAAGCGGCACCGTGCCGGCCACGAGCATCTCGCGCGGGGCCGCGCCGAAGATCGGAAAGTCATACACATTAGGGATCGGCGGCACGAACGTCGGGATGGTCGCCGACAGCGTCGAGGGCGTCAGATCCAAAAGCAGATTATCGGTGTCAAATAACACGCTCGGGGAAATCTGGGTCACGATGGAGAAGGCGGTGCTGAGCTGTCCGGCGATCCGGGCAATGTTCGAGGACGGGTCGAACGCGGTCGCGATAAAGCCCGGGACGTCGAACGATCCGGCGCCATTGGACCCCTTCACCGTGACATACGTCGCACCGCCCGGCAACGAAATTTCGCCGCCGGAAATCAGGTCCATGCCGGTGTCCACCTCGGTTTTAGAGCTGGTGGTGGGTCCGCGGAGCACAAACTCAACGGTTGAAGCCTCGATCGTAAGGTTCCCCGAGACATTGCTGATATCTCCGGTCTTCACGGTTCCGCCGTTGGCATTGATCGTCACGGCTCCGTAGACGGAGAGTTTTTCATTCTCGCCGACGGCGTAAAGATTGGATTTGTTGGGGGCGGCTCCCGCGCCGATATTGATCGTCAGGGGGCCGTAGGAATCGATCGTCGCATTAAGCGAGGAGAAGGTCCTGGGGGACGGACTGACGTCATCGTCTTCAAAGTTTCCTCCCGAGGCGATGTTGATCGTCGTCAACGGCTGCTGTTCAAGCACGCCCGGCGGAAGAAGGCCCGTTCCCCAGCGGAAGGCCACAAGGCCAAGGTCGCCGGGCCCGAGTTCCAAAAACGCCAGCGGCGTCTGGTCGCCGATATTATTGTTGAAGCGGATTTGATCGCCGGATACCCCGTTGTCGGCAACAACCAGTCCGCCAGGCCCTTGAATCGTGCCGTCAAATTCCAATGTTTGGGCGGAAGAGCTGGCCCCGCCGACTTCAACGCTCGTCGGGACGAGGACGGTGCCGACGAAGTCAACATTGCCGGAAGAGATAATATTTCCATTGAGCGTGGTGACGGGCGGCGCGGAATTATTGCCCGTGACCGTCAGGCTGCCGATTGGATTGGTGTTGGCGCCCATAGCCGGAAGGCTAACTGTTCCCGCGGATTGAATGACCAGCGACCCCGCACCGGAGGAAATGCCGTTGACTACCGTGCCCATCGTGATGTTTCCGCCGGTGAGCGTCGCCGATCCGGTCAGGGCGATGAAGGTGTTGGTGAAGTCGAGGGGTTCGGCATCATTGACGGTGATGCTGCTGCCCAGCCCGACGCCATTACTTCCGACGCCATTAGGGGTGCTGTAGCTAAGGGTGATGAGGCTATGACTGGCGGCCCATGAAATCGGGCCGTTCAATAAGATGGGGCCGGTGGAAGTGGTGATGGTGATGCCCTGAGGATTGGAATCGTTCACCCCGCCGTCAGTAATTTCGGCCGTATTGCTGAAAGTGGGCGCCGTCGCGATGAAGTTTCCGCCGCCGGTGTTGACGATCGCGCCGATCGAGATTCCGGTGGGGTTAGTGGTGGTGCTACCGGGGGTACCGGTCGCCTGGATGGTGACGGCACCCCCTCCGGTGTTGATGGTTCCCCCGCCGCTGCTGGTGAACGTGCTGGCGCTGTTGACGTTGAATGCTCCCCCGCCGGTGGTGACGGCGCTTTCGAGCGTGATTGACCCAGTGGAACTGTCGGTAGTGGTTAGGCTGACCACCCCACCGTTGGTGGTAATTGCGCCCGTGGAGGCGCTTTCGCTGAAACTGGGGCTGTCCACGGTAAAGCTGCCGTGGGTGACGATCGGGCCGTTGATGGTCACCGCGCCGGCCGTGACGCTCTGTAAGTCCGGGGTCGTGGAATTGGTTTCCAGTGCAACGGTCTGCGCGGTCACGGAACCGCCCGATGCCACCGTGAAATTTCCGCCGTCGCTGACGAACGCGCCGGAGACGTTGACGGCGGAATTGATGCTGACGGTGCTGGACGCGTTGGTGGAGTCAATCACGACTTTTAACGGCACGGTGCCGGTCGAGGTGATGCCGCCGTTGATGTTGAAACTATAGGGGCCCTCGATGGTCACCGAGCGTCCGGTCCCTCCGGCCCAGGTAATGGCTCCGCCGATCGTGATGGAGCTGAGTTGGTTGCCGGTGGTCGTGCTCACCAGAAACGCCCCATTGGCCGTGGCAACACCGTCATCGGTGATCGACCCCGAGCTGGCAAAGGCTTCACCGGTCGCCGAGAATGCGCCACCGCCGGTGTCGATATTCGCCTGAATGGTGATTCCAGTCGCGGTGCTGGTTGCAATGGTCACGCTTCCGCCCGCGCCGCCCACGGTGTTAATGGTCCCAAAACCCGCCATCGTGAAAAGGGTGCCGTCAACCGCGGAGAAATTCCCGCCGCCTGTGGTGATCGGTTGGCCAATAACCACCTGTCCGGCATTGGTAATCGTGTACGCCCCACCGTTGGTGGTGACCGCGCCCGCCTGGTTATCGAGGAATGAAGTTGTACCGCCGGCAAGGAAGGGGCCGTGTGTGACGACCGGCCCTGGAAACGGTGCCATTGTTGAGGTTGGCCGTACTGCTGCCAGGCGTGGCCGTGGCGGTGTTGATGGTGACGGTGGAAGCCGTCAATACGGTGGGAGCCGGCGTGCCGGAGGGATTCGCTATGGTGAAGTTTCCGCCCGCGCTGACAAAATCGCCCGTGATGTTGACGATCCCGCTGACGGTGACCGGGGTGCTGGTTCCGGTGCTGTACAGCGAAACCGGCAACGCCAATGTGTCTGTATCGGTGATGCTTCCCGAGGAGGAAATGTCGACGTTACCGGCGCCCTCGAGCAAGACCGAGCGTCCGGTGGCGCCCGACCAACTGATCGGGCCACTGATCGTAATAGCCCCTGTACCGGATGTCGTGTTGACGGAAAAACCGTTGCTGCCGGTGCTCACGCCGCCGTCGCTAATGGCGGCGGATTGGCTAAAACTTGGACCGGTGGCCGTGAATGCGCCGCCGCCGGTGTTAATGGCCGCTCCGATTGAAATTCCGCCACCGCCGCTGGCGGTTGTGATGACCACGTTTCCGGTGTCGGTGGTGATGGTTCCACTGCCCGCGCTGGTAAACGACGAGCCGAGGGTTGAGGTGAAGATCCCCCCGCCGGTGGTGATCGCGGCGCCGAAAATGATGAGGCCGGTATTGGCGATGGTAAAGGCCCCGCCGCTGGTGCCGACAGTGCCGTTCTGGTTGTCGGTAAAAGAAACCGTACCGGCGGCGAAGAAAGCGCTGGTAGTAGCCACCGGGCCGCGGATGGTTATGGCGCCATTGAACACGGTCGCATTATCGCCATTGACCGCCGTTGTATCCTGGTCAATGGTGACCGTGCCGGCGGTCAAGACGGCGGGCGAGGCCGGTGCGCTGGACGACCCCACGATGAGATTCCCGCCATCGGCGACGAAAGCACCGGTCGTACTGACGGATCCATTGAAGGTAATGAAGTTGTAGCTGGTGACGGTGCCGGTCGTGAGGGCGCCGGTGGTATAGACCGAGATGGGCAATGCCCCGTTGCTCGTGATGCTTCCGGTAGCCCCGACGGTAACGTCGCCTCCGCCCTCGATCACGATCGAACGCGAGGTTCCGGATGCCGTCCAGGTCAACGCACCATTGATATTAATCGTGTCCAGGACACCCGAGCTGGACGCCGTGTTAATGTAAAGTCTGTTGCTGCCCGTGGCGACGCCGTCGTCAGAAATGGCGGCATTGTTCACGAAGCTGCGGCCGGTCGCCGTGAAGGCGCCGCCGCCGGTATCTACGGTCGCACCAATCGAAATGTCCGTGGAAGGCGCGATCGTCACGTTGCCGCCGCTGGTGGCGATCGTTCCACCGGTGGTGGTGGTGAAAGTGGTTCCCCCGGCAAAGAAGCTCCCGCCGGCAGTCGTGATGGCCGCGCTGATGCCGATGGTTCCGTTGACCGCGGCCACCGGGCTGCTGGACGTGCCGTAATCAAGGTAGATGCCGCCGCCGCCGCTGCCCGATCCGGTGGTGATCGCACCGCCGATGCTGATCGGGCCGGCGGGAAGTATGTCCACCTCGCCGCCCGTTGTGCCGGTGGTATTGATGGTTCCGCTGGTGTTGCTGGTGAAGGAGGTTCCGGCCGCTTTGAAGACGCCGCCCCCAGTAGTAATGGCCGCGTCAATCACATCGGCGGCGGAGGGCTGGATCGTCACTTTGCCGCCGCCGGTGGCAATCGTTCCACCCGTGTTGGCGGTGAAAGTGGTTCCCCCGGCAAAGACGCTTCCACCGCCGGTGGTGATGGCCGCGCTGATGCCGATGGTTCCGTTGG
>JBEKXM010000149.1:0-8969 GCA_049512115.1 Tepidisphaeraceae bacterium
CGAATACAACCAGCGTCTTTATCCCCAGATGGGGCTGGCCACCGCCTGCGTCATGCTCGGAGCCGATCCGGCTGCGGTTCGGTTCGACGGCTCCAACATCGTCATTCCCGCGCCCGCCGGAGCCATTTCTATCCCCACATATACGTATCATTCCAAGGTGCTGGGACGTGACGTTCCGCTCATCGCGGCCCTTCCCTGGTTCGGCGACCGGGACTGGGAAACCATGTACGACTGGCCCGCCCATCTCAATCCCGCCGCCCACATCTCCATCGCCAGCATCTGGGACATTTGCACCTCCGAAAGCAAGATCGCCAAGAACAGCGCCGCCATCGACCTGGCGATTTCCAACATTCTCGCAAGTGTCGATCCCTCGCTTGCGAAAAAGTACGCCGCCGCCCTGCCCGACCCGCTAGACACCGCCGCCCGCGAACAGCGGGCCGACGTAACTCTCAACGATTTGAACGGCTCCGGCTGGCTCGACTATTTCGCCCAGCATCCCGACAAGGATCTGACTCCCGATGAACGCACCCAAAAGGTCAATTTGTACGATGCCCGGGACGCACTCAAATATGCCGTCGCGCAAAGTCATCAGCTTCGCTCGCAGATCGACACCCAAAGGCGATGGCTCGCTTCCCAGATCGGCGGCAAAGGCGTCCTCATCGGCCTCACCGCCACCGGCTTTCAGGACCAGGTCAGCACCAGCCTTCACCTTCACTGCCCCGGCGTCGTCGTGCATGGCGTAATCGTCAACGCCGTCCTCACCGGCAATTGGTGGCGAATGGCGCCCGCCTGGGTAACGGTTCTGCTGACGATCCTGTTCGGCATGGCCGCCGCCGCCGTGCAGGGACGCTTTCAACCTCTGCGCGCCTCCTTCCTGGTCCTCATGCTCCTCCTCGGATACGCGCTGTTCAACGGATATATCCTGTTTGATTCGCACAAATGGATCGTCGGCTTGGCCGGCCCCTCCGTCGCGATGCTCACCGTCTGGGCCGGTTGCACACTCGACCGCCTGATTATTGAGAGCATCGAACGCCACCGCGTCGCCACCGAGGTTGCCGTCATCAGCAAGGAAATGGACCTCGCCCGCCAAGTCCAGATCGCCCTCATCCCGTCGAAAGCCCCCAAGATCGTCGGCCTCGAAGCCGAAGGCTGGGCGCTCACCGCAAGCGTCACCGGCGGCGACTGCTACGACCTCTGGCAATTGAAGGACGGCCGGCTCGCCGTCCTTCTGGCCGATGCTTCCGGCCACGGCCTGGCTCCCGCCATGGTCGTCTCCCAGGTCCGCACGCTTTGCCGATCGCTTTGCGAATTTGAATCGCATCCCCAGGGCTTGCTCGACCGCGTCAACCGCCGGCTCGCCGACGATCTCGAGCCCAACCGTTTCGTCACCGCGTTTCTCGGTTTCCTCAGCCCGGATGGAACTCTCGATTGGTCCAGCGCCGGGCACGGCCCCATGTACTGGAGCCCCGGCCCCGGCTCCGAAATGCTCCCAATCGACTCCACCGGCCTGCCCCTGGGCATTCAACCCGACTGTTTCTTCGATCCGCCCAACCCCTCCCTGCTGCTCGCCCCCGGCGGCTCGCTCGTCGTTTTCAGCGACGGGATCTTCGAAGCCCACGCCCCTGACGGCCGAATGTTCGGCGTCGAACGCGTCAAGGAAATCCTGGAAAAAACCGCCGGCCAACCGCTCGCCACGATCATCGCCACGCTTCGCAGCGCCGTTCAGAAGTGGCAGGCCAAACTCGAACCTGAGGACGATCAGACCATCGTGGTCGTCCGGCGTGACTGCTGAGCGTTGCGCTCAATTCAGAATTAACTGTGCGATGGGAAATCAGAGCTGTTCCAAGTTCCTCGAACACGCACTGGTCCGTGACGCCATTTTTTACCATAATGCCTTGGTTGCCTACGGAGGAATTTATGGACAAGCGATCTCACCTGGCAGGAATCCTTTCCGCGATCTTCGCGATCGCGGCGACCGCGTCCTTTCCGCGCGGCGCAGCGGCGCAGAATCCGGCGTCGCCGGCCTCGCCATCACGAGCAACGCCATCGCAGACGAATCCAATCGCGCTGCCGTGGATACACGAGGGACTGCGCATCACCTCCACCTGGGAAGTCTGGCTCATGCCGGGTTCCCAATGGCAATTCACTCAGGACCCCGACGGGAATTGGGTCGATCAAAACGGGAATCGCTTTTCGCGCGACCGGCGCCCGGAAGGCACCAGTGCGTCGGGTCTGAGCGTGAGCGTCATTTCATGTATCGACGGCGATCATGCGCTGCTCAGCAATCAGGGTTTCGCGTTTCGCCCGGCAGCGGGTTATGCCGCGCCCGTCCCGCTTGCGGGATACGCCGCGCAGAGCGTTTCGACGATTGACGAAGACGAACGCTGGAAACCCCCGGCGAAATTGGCGGCGATGCAGAGCGATCCCGCCAATGGATTGTTGGTTCGCCGCATCCAGTGGCGCAACGCCAATGCGGCCTACGACGCGGTTCGATTGGATTGGCAGGGCAACGATGTTTACAAGTGCCAGATTTATGATCTGCACACGGGCGGCCTGTTGCACTTCGCGACGGTTTCGCACGGTGGGCCGCCACCGCAATCTGCGCTGGGAGCGGGAAATCCCGAAGATACGACTCTGACTCAGGGCGATTTTGTTGAGGCGAGGGACATTTCCGTGCCGTGGGCGCACGAGCCCATGCCCGATTCCATCACGTCCATTCGCTCGTTGCATTACCAGGGCGTGCAGAGAATGATCGGCGCTCCCAGCGGAACTCCCTTGCGGATCGATATCGACATGGGAAAACACGGCGCCGGCTGGTACAAGGTGGGCATCGCCAGCGCTATCCAGACGCCGGGGTTGGCGCCTCCCCCTTCCCATTCAGAAACGGAATTCGGGCGATATTCCTTCGTGGGCCTTTGGATTCCGCCATCGGCCCTGGACGGGATGAAACAAGGCGATGTATTCGACACCGACAAACCGACGCAAATGAAGACTTACGTGCTTCGCTCGGACGAAGATTCCGTCGTCATCGAGGCGGCCAACAGCAGCGGAGGATCGGACGACCGATACGACAAACGCACCGGGATTCTTACCGCCCAACGCATTTTCACCAACCCCGCGGGCGCGGCGCCCGGAATGGAAACGGTAGTGCAGTTGGCGGGTCAGCAATGAACTTGCGGTCGTCTTCATAAGACCAGTAGTGACCCCTTGCTTCGCTTCCACTGCCACTTTCATCCCCGACAGCCACTGCTTGAACCCATCGGTGCAATAATGGTACGCGCAGCTGCTCCCCCCAAGAATTTTTTCCGGAACCGGCAAAAATCTTGGAAAACAGCACCAAAACCTTCACCTATCCGCTATAGGTATAGAGGGACAGTGTTTTTCCCTCATCCAAATCGGGGCCGTTTCCCATTTTCCGTCGCCTCGCCGCGCAACGTTCGGCTGACGCGCCGAATTTTTGTCTGTTTTGGGGTGCCGACGCTGACACAGTGGCCGCTGGCGCTATCGAAAACCGCCTCATTGTCATCGCCCCCATGAATTGTTTTGTAGATTTATGATGTCCAACATGTCGGGGCCTGAATTCCCCAAATGCGACACCCCGCCTGGGCAGCCACCGCTGAAAGCGCAACGGCACCCGGCAGGCTAAAAGCGATGAAGGCTTCACTTGGCCGCAACCGTCACCTTCATCCCCGGCAACCATTGCTTGAACTCGTCCGTGTAATAAAGGTATGTCCGGCTGGCCGGGCCGGTGTATTCGCCGGGAATCGCGGCCATCAGGCTCAGCGGAACTTCGATCGTCTGATTGGGCTGAATGTCCCGCCAATACAACACAACCTCGCGGCCACGCACTTCGTAGGCGGAGATCCGGCCGGCTTTCACCAGTTCCTTGAGCTGATCGTGCCGGACCTCCAGACCGCCGGGCAAGCCGACGATCGCGATCGGCGTCGGCAGCGTATCGGCCGCGCGGCTGGTAACCGTCACGCGAGCCTCCGTCGCATCGCCCTCGGTCACATGGTCGTCGGCCAGCGCCGTCGTCATCGTCAGCTTGCACTGATCCGAGGACGCAGGCGTAACGCTGTTGAATGAAACCGACACGGCATAAGGGAGATCGGAGCCATCGGTCATCCTCAGTTCGACCGAATGCTCGCCGGGGGTCATCTTCTGCGAGAAATCCGGCAGCTTGATCGCGCCGGTGCTGGTTGCATCGAACGCCATTGCATCCCCAACGCTTTGGTCATCGACAAAGAGCTGAACCTTCCCGGCCGCCGTCGGATGCGCGCGGGCCTTGTCATAAGCGACGATCGCACGCAGTGCCAGCACGGTCGATTGCGTGGACCCATAACGGCCGGCTTGGCAGGAATCGGCCAGGTAGTGGATGCTCTGCTCGACGTTTCCCGCGTAGGCCGGATCGCGCAGCCATGCCAACGTCGCCAGCGAAGTGGTTTCGATCTCCAGGCTTTCTCCACCGCTGCCGACGACGGTGGTGGTGGCGCCGCGCACGTGGCCGTCCTTGTCCTGCAAGTTGGCCAGTTGATCCATGAATTGCTTGGCGCCCGCCCTGTCGCCGGCCAGGAATAGCGCGTTGGCGGCCAATGCCTTGACATAGCTGTTGGAATCGGCCTGCGCATGCTCCGCCAGCCATTTCACTTCCGCGTCCAGGCCCGTCTGGCCAGTCTCGAGCAATGCCCAGGTACAATACCCGTTGGCGCAGTTGGGGTCGGTGATCCAGGTGTGCAGGGCTCGGCGTTCATGGGTGAAGCCGCTCTTGCCGTCGCGCCGTGCCAGCAGCCATTTCCGCGTGTTTTGGAGCATCACCGGGTCCACGTTTCGCACCGCGGACATGTCCGTGAATTCCAGCAGACCATAAGCGGTCAGACATTCGTGCCCCGGATCTTCGCCAAACCATTCGTACCCTTTGTTCTGGCACTCAAAACCCCTCAAGCGGGCGTATCCCTTGTCCAGCAACTCGTTGCTGCGGGAGATCAGCGCCGGGTCGATGCCGCTATGGGTGGTGAAATACTGATCCGCCATGACCAGCGGGTAGTTCGTCGAACTGGTCTGCTCGAAGCACCCATAAGGCTCCTGTAGCAGCCGCTGCAGGGCCTCGGTGAGATTGGCCAGCGGCGTCGGATACAGCGCCGCGGAGGTCTTCACGCTCCCGCTCACCAATGAATCGGGAACGCGTATCACGTGCACGACGCGGCTGCCGGCATTGAGCAGCCCGCCCTTGGCGATTTCCGTCGGAAAGCCCAGCGGCTTGACAACCAGGGTTCGCGTCACCCGATCGGAGAACGAACCGGCTTGTGCCTGCAATACAAAATCCCAGGTTCCCGGCATCTCGCCGATGCGCACGTCGGCCAACCGCCGCACGCGCTGGCCAGCGGGCAGATTGAACGCATCGACCGGCGAGATGCTCATGCCCTGTCCGCCGCTGAGCGTGAAGGTGACGTTGTCCAGAGTGTTTTGCGTGCCGTTGACGGCCGCGATCGGCAGATGAATCACGTCGCCGCTACTCACTTCCAGCGGCAGTTTCGGCTCGACGTAGAACGGCTGGGACGCGGTGATCGTCGCCTTGCCCTCGCCCAGTTCGCCCGATGCGTCGAATGCGTCTGCCGTAACGTCGAAGCTGGTGACCGAATCATTCAGATGAAACGTGACCGTGGCCGTCCCGGTTTTTTCGTCGGTCTTGACGCCCGCGGCCCAGTAGAGCGTCTCGGTAAAATCGATGCGGTCGTCACTGGCCCGGTTCGGCCGCAGATCGTGGGCATAGACTCGTATTACCTCCGCCGGCGGCGGCATCGCCGGCATGGATTTGGCTTCGCCAGCGACCGGCCCGCCGAAGGGAAGAAGCTCCTTATCCTGTTGAATCCTCGCATCCGCCGCAGCGCTGGCCGCAGGTTTCACCGCCAACCGTTCGATGACCGCACTCTGCCCCATCGCCTGCCGTTGTATTCCTGCCGGCGCCATGCCCTCCACATCCTTTTCGACCATCCCCCCGCCGCCAAAACCGCCAAACGAGCGGTTAGTCCAAATCACCGGCTGGACGTCGCCCAGCACCCGTCGCGCCGCGTCGCCGTACGCTTCGAGGAATTTGGGCGAATCGACCGTTGCAAACCGCCGCCATCCCTGCGTGCCCAAAAGCAGATCCGTCGCTAAATTCGCCTTGGAATCGTTGGGGTCGAGATAGATCTCGGCATCGGCCAGTTCTTTCACGTCATCTTCCAACAGCACCATTGTGCCCAGCCGCGGAGCTCGGTCGCGCTTTTCCGGCATGCGCAGCACGGCCTGGTCCGTCGCCGTCAGACCCACGACGGCCGCCACCGGCCTGCCCGCATCGTCCGTGGTGGCCACCATGACGGTCACCGCATCCGCCGGCGTATATGCGGATCGATCGGTCGTTACCGTCACGTGCAGCGACTTGGCGCTGTTGCGGAAAATCAGCCGCTCGGCAACCGGAGTGCCCTGGGCATCTTTCACTGTCGCCACCAGCACGCCATCGGCCCAGCCCGGCGGCGTAAGAGCAACCTGCGCCGTCTGGCCGGGAATGATCTTGACTCCGGTGGAAGCCACCTCGGTCTGGCGCTTGGACAAGGTGACGGTGTACGACCCAGCCGCCGTTGCGGCGATGTCAAGCTTGACGGCCTCGGCCCCGCCGGTCACGTCCGTCGTGGACCGCAGCACGACGCCGCTCGCTTTGACGTTCGGCAGCGGGAACGTGCGCGTGATTCCCGAGGGCTGGGATAGCTTGATGGCGTAGGTCTGGCCTTCCTCCGGCGTCAGGACAAATCGGCCGCGTCCTTCGTGTTCGGTGGTGACGTTCGCGACGGCGTTGCCCCGCGAGTCGATGACCTCGCCCACCAGATCGGCCGGCTTCTGGGCGCGGGTGCGAGCTTCAACATAAACCCGGCAAGGCAAACCGGCCACCAGGTCTCCCCCCTCGGGGTAGATCGACAGGTCCACCGTGTTGAGCAGAATTGGAATCGTCTTTGCGATCGGCTCGACCACTCCGCCGTCGGCCACCGCCAGCGAAAGCGTTCCGTCGCCGCGCTCGATTTGGGCCGGAAGCGCAAATTCAACGGAGCAATTCCCCGCCGAATCGACCGTGGTTTGGCCGCTGTACGCATTTTTCCCATCGACGATGGCGCTGGCCGACACCTTGGCGCCGGCCGGTAATCCTCCTTCGGCTCGTTCCACGTGAAGAGATGCTCTGACCGTATCGCCGGGTCCGAATCCATCGCGCAAAAATACGATCTCTCCCTTGATCCGCGGAGCGCGATACGCCCGGACCTCAAATTCGCGCTTCGTCGGCGGAAAACCGTTGGCGGGGAAACTCATGGTGGCCGTATACCGGCCGCCGCCGGCATCGGCGGGCACGTCCCAGTTGAATCCCGCCACGCTGTCCTGGACTTGAGCGCCCTGGCTGAAGAGTTGCTCGCCTTTGGGCCCGGTAATCTGGAGCATCGCGTAGCCCGAGCCGTCGGCCGCCAGCGGCACGTGATCCAGCGCCCCAAGCACCACGCCGCGAAAGTAAACGCGCTCCCCCGCCCGATAGATCGGTTTGTCCGTCGATAGATGTCCGAGATAGCGGCCGTCGGCAACGCCTTGCGCGTTGTTCTGGCCCGCCATAACGAACGCCGCAACGACTATCGCCCCAATCGCCCCAGCCAAGGTTACTCGAAATGCCGACATGAGAGTCCTCCGTCAACAGCGCTGGTGCTTCCACGCCAGCCGAGGTACGTGACACATTCTGCAAGCCCTCTTCTTTCCCTCCCCTGGTACTCCGGGGGAGGGTCAGGGTGGGGGATTCGTGGGCCAATCGATATTCGACCCCCACCCCAACCCTCCCCCTGAGTACAAGGGGAGGGGGAAATTCTTTGCGGCAGGTGACACGTACCACGCCGGCCGTACTTGAGGATCAGACGCGCGAGATGGAAATTAGTTCCGGGTAATTTCCGGAATGTGCGGGGGTATTTGCAGGGCTTCGCACAATGTCGCATTTATTCGGGTGATTGGACGCAGCGTCAATGTGACGCCGTGGCCGAGGCTCATGACTCGATATTGCCTTTCTTGGCAACCATGATCAGGTCCATACTGTTGGGGGCATCATACGGTTGATCCTGATGGTTGCCGAAAAAGGTCACGTCCACCGCTCCGCTTTCACGAGCTATTGCCTCCAAGTCCTGCGACTTCAAGCCGAGGAATGGCACGGAGCGGGAGCGGATCGGGGCATTGTCCGCCGCGTTGCCAATCACCACCAGGTCCACATAACCTCGGTCCGCGCATCGGTGAACGCCCTTGAGGACCAGCGACTCCCCCTGCGCCAGCGATTTTCTAATGATCTTCTGCCATACGCATGGTCCCTGGGGCAATTTCCATAGGTTTAATACCTGCACGATTGCCAGACCTCCGGGACGCAGCGCCCCAAGCATGTGGCGCAATGCTTGCGCTGCTGCCATCGCATCGGGCGCCAGCGCCAGCGAGTTGCCGATGCAGACGACCGCGTCGAAGAAGCCCGGGGGGCCGATCGGGTGCTCGAAACCCTGAATCTTCCAGCGCAGGTGGTCCGATTCGCCGAATGCCTCTTTGGCTCGTTGAATCATGTTCGGGCTGATGTCCGAACCGTGAACTTCCAATCCCCAGGAACGGAACATATCGGCATGCCGGCCGGTGCCGCACGCCACGTCCGCGACTCGCGTGACGTTTGATTGCTCAAATAGTCTGCGAAAGAACGGGGCTTCGTTGGCCAATCGTTTCGGCCAGTCGATCAGCGCCTCGTATAAATCTGTCAGGTCGTCAAAGAGAGGTTTGCTCATGGTTTCGCCTGATTAAATGCGCCGTCGGCCGACGTTGGTCAAATGTCAGCCATGGTGTCGAAGAACTCGTGGTCGGAGTTGTAGCCGCCTTCGCCTTTGTAGACATGCTTGAAATCCGCGGCAAATTCGATGGCCGTGATCCACTTGACCATCTTG
>JBEKXM010000150.1:0-8936 GCA_049512115.1 Tepidisphaeraceae bacterium
TCCGGGTCGGCCCCCAGCTTCTGCAATAGCGGATTGAACACGCCATCGGTTTCGGAAAGCAAAGATGAGAGCAGATGCAGCGGCGTGATCTCCGCATGGTTCGATTCCTGCGCGCTCTGCTGGGCGCGCCCGATCGCTTCCTGGGCCTTGATGGTCAGCTTGTCGAATCGCATAGTGTCTCCGGCCGACTAGAGCAAATCGAAGGCCAGTAAAGACGCGATTCACATCATAGCGAGCGGACAATAGTTACGAGGAACACCTCCCATTCGGAGAGCGGCCAAGCTGCAAATTTGGCAGTTTTCGGATTTGGAGAAGCCGTCCAGCCCTTTTCATGTCCATCTGCCACTTACCATGTGTCGCAAAATCTGAACTATTTTTCCTGTTTTGCGACTGAAAATGCCACGGTTTGCCCTAGAATGTCCCACTCCACCCCCCCTCCCCCCTCGCTGCGCGAGACAGGAGAACATGGGAGTAGGGGAACAGGAGATGGGGAGAAAAACGAAGAGGCGAACATGGGCCATTGGACAACACCTTTGCCGAACAATAACCTAACTGTCGCTGGCTCGCAAGTAAAAAATTTGAGGGCGATTTGTTCTCTGCCTGGAGAGTTGAATGGGAAGGAAAGCATGCTGTCCGGTAAATGCCCACCCGATAAAAAGAAAGAGCTACGTCACCTTGGATCTCTATCTGACGGTTATGCCCTCGTCCGCCTTCGCTGCTTCCCTTTGCCGCCGCTGAATCCTGAAAAGGGCGATGGTCGCGGCGAAAGGCAGTAGTGCTGCCGCGACAGGCTCGGGGACGGAGACTGGGAGGGACGCGATGAATCCGTGGGCAGATGAGGAATCCCAATAAGTCCCCACCACACTCAGCCCGTCGATGCCGTACACGCGCGTACCCTGAACGCCCAATGGCGCGTCTAGGGTTGTGTAGGTCGAACCGTCGTATATAAAGCCCTGCAATACATCGGAGGAGTCCCAGTAGGCTCCGACGACATAGTTTCCCGAGATCCCAAAAGCCTCAGTGCCAGTTGCCGAAGGGAAGTTCAATGATTGATACGTGGACCCATCGTATACGAATCCATGGGTGCCTGCGGCGTCGTAATAACTGCCAACCACTTTGATACCCGATACGCCATTGGCCTCCGTGCGCCACGAGGATGGGTACATCAGCGATGTGTAGGAAGATCCGTTGTAGAAAAAGCCCCAGGCGTTGGGACTGTCGAAATCACAGGTCCCCACGATATTGTTCCCCGAGATCCCGTTGGCCCAGGTAGAATGTCCCAAAGGGCAGTCCGCCGATTGATAGGTGGAGCCGTTGTACAAGAAGCCGTCGGCGCCGCCGGCAGTCCCAGCCACAAAGTAAGTTCCGACAATGTTATTTCCAGAGATGCCGCTGGCGAGGGTGTTAAGCCCTGTCCCAGGATAGTTCAATTTTCTGTACCGTGATCCATCGTAAAGAAAGCCATGTTCTTTTCCCGAGGAATCGTAATACCATCCAACATAGCTGTTTCCCGAAATGCCCTCCACGCCGGTTCTCAGTGCTGATGGGTAATCCACCGTCTGGAAGCTCTGAGCCAACGAAAGGTTATATGTAGCAAGCCAGAGGGCAAGCCCCGACAAAATCGGCGGAAGCATGCGGTATGCCGAGCCCATTCAAACCCCGTGCCCTGACAAATGACAAGCGTATCGCGTATTCCAGGGACTGCAAGCATATTCTCGATAAATCTTCGCGGAAGAATAACCGGGACGGCTCCAATCCCGTTCGAAAGGGGTCGGGAGTCTTTACCCTTAAAGACTCCCGACCCCTTTGCCGACCGGTTCAACTTCTGGCCATCGCTCCCGGCTTGCGTCTGAATTGGCGCAACCACGTGGCGGGGCGATGCGTCAATGCGATGCCAAACAGGATCGTCGCTCGGAAGGATCCCCACGGCGTGTACCGTGCGAAATCGTGGCCGGCATCCGTATAGCGGGCCAGGCCGCGCGCGACGATTCGATCGGTTTTCTCCTTGTATAAATTGTCCACGGCGGTCCAATCCGCCGTAGCGGGAAAAAGACTCGGCCCGATTCGCTCGTTCTTCAGAGCGAGGTGCTTTGCCAACAATTCGTCGAAGCCGGCGTTGATCAAAATATAGCGGTGCGTCATCTCGTCCAGTTCGATCATGCCGGCGTCGTTAATCGTAATGACGATGCTTCCATCCTTGAATCGGCTCATGAGGAGGGTTTTGGGCTGGCGAAATGCGCCAATCGATCCATCGGCGATGAGCGCCAGGATGGTGCGATCGGCCGAGAGATAGAGGGCGGCGAACAGCGTGTTCTTGTATTTGACGTGATGTCCGGTGCAACGAAGCGTAAATCCATGGGCCAGCGCGGCGGCGGTCATTAACTGGAGGTATTTGGTTTGGACCTTCATTTCCCCGGTTTCGAACATGCGTATCGCGCGCTTCTCGAAACAGCCGACGATAAATGCCGGGACGAACGGCACGGCGAACAGGAGGAGGATTTGCAGGTGAATGAGCCAGTGCACCGTGTCCGCTCCGTCGCGGCCAGCCGCAATCGATCGCCTCGGCGACTATCTTCTCCACCCCCTCGGTCGGCGGCAAGTTCAGGCAACCCCGAGGCCCGGAATCGGAGCGAATGCCCGACCGCAACTTTGGCAGCCTTGGAATTTAATCGGATATCTAAACTTGCCGTCGATTACTGACGATGGTCATTTCATAGCCCGCATTCCGCGCGGCTTTATGGAGGATCGGCAATGATGAAGCACCAATCAATGGGTTGGATCATTTTGGCGGGCTGTGTGCTCTCCGTGGCCCTGGCGGTATTCAGCAGCTAATCGCGTTCCGCAATCACACCTTAGCTGTTCCGCGCCGGCTCGTTCGGAACCTCTCTCATTTCTTGTGCCCGCCGCCCCCGCCCCCTCCGCCGCCGCCGCCCGCTGCTTGTGGGGTTGTCATGTGTTGCTGGAAGATCAAGCCGATCAGTGCGGGAATAAAGATCGACGCCGGTAGCAGGAACGGTTGCAGCTTCAGGTGATCGGTCACTTGTTTGGCGGCATCCTGGTACTGGAAGATCAGTCCGAGAATTCCAAACACCATCATGAACGCGCCTTGCAGGCTGGTGTACATCATGACGCTGCCGCGGAAGAGGACGAACGACAGCATTCCAAACCCGACCAATCCCACGAGCGCTCCCGCCCAGTCCACGTTCGGGTCGAGACCGACCGCATGCCAGACGCTGGCGCCCAGCAGCGCGCCGAACAACCCGCCCATCAGCGCTACCGCGTATTTCATGGTTGGCCAGGCGATGGCCGCCGCGGCCACGGCGCAGATCACCGCGCCGATCGTCGCCGCATCGCCCTCTTTGCCCCAATAGTTCCCCAGGTACGCTCCCACCACTGCCGCGTTCACCAGGACCAGGGCCTTGAAAATCTGAATGCCGAACAGCAGGTACACGATCCCCACGATGATCAGCGTCGCCGCCACCCCGGGCGTCATCTGCTGGCACCACGTAATCAGGTCGTGCTGGTGCGGCCAGGTCTTGGGAACGTCCGCGAAAAAAGTCTCGGACTTTTGGAACGAATTGGAAGCATGGGAGATTGTCGCGAGCATTTGCGATAACATCGAATTTCCCTTAATCAGCGGCCTGATGTTTGACGTCCTTTTCCTTGGCCTCAGTAGCCTCACCCTTGGAATCCCCCCCAGAATCACCTCGCGCGGACTGGATCAAAGGATTCGTTCGCCATTGGAAGATTGCCCCCAGCCCGACGAGTCCGGCGAGCAGTGCAAGCTGGTCCGAGGTGCGGCGCGGCACGTGCAGCAGCACCTGCGGATCGATCCGCGATAGCGCCGTCACTGCCGCCGGCAACAGCAGCGAAATCCCCGCGGCGCTCCAGAGCAGTGCGATTCCCACTCGTGGCCAAAGCAGCGCGGCGCTGATTCCCACCAGCATTGCCGCCGCCGCCGAAAACCCCAGACATTGCTGCATCGTATCCGGCACGTTCTGCCACAGGTTCGCCAAGTATTGCGGAAGGGTCTGGGCCGGGTCGTATTCCGGCCATCGCCAATGAAACGCCGCCCCGCGTGTCGCCCAAAGCACCAGCGCGGTCCAGATGCTCAGCACCGCCCCCAGCCACGCCCCAACCCAAATCTTGTGAAAAACATAAGCGCTGACGCCCAGGACCATCGCTCCGCCCACCGCCGGCGCCATCGGTTCGACTTGCCAATGGCACCACAGCGGCATCTTCATCCCGATCGCCGTCCCCATCGCCACCGCCGCAAGCGTCAGGATCGACCGGCTCAACCGCGCCCCGGCGATCCACAGCGACAGCCCCATCAGCGAACCGACCATGGCCGCGATCAACGTGACCGTGCCCGGCTGGCGCGGCAAAAGCGTTACCAAGTGCTGAAACAAAACGTTTACCTCTTGATTGGTTATCGACCACCATCGCGCGATTTCTCCACCCAACTCCGCTCCCCGCCCTCGGCCCCGCCGCGCTATTACTCTTTGTGCCGGTTGCGGTTAAAATCGCCAAGGCCCAAAGCGATTGTGAACCATGCCCGATAAAAAAAAGATTGGCGTTCTCGCGGCGATCCTGCTGTTTCTCATTACCGTCGGCGCCGCGATTTTCGTAGTGAGGGAATATCTCTTCTCGCCCGGCTCGGAGGATTCGGCTTCCACCGCCCAGAATGCCGCGGCAGAGGCGCAGCCGGGGCAAATCCAGGTCGGCATCCTGCTGAGCGATTTCTCCGCCACCGGGCCGCATCGGCAAGCAGCCCCCTATGGTTATCAGACCCAGCTTCGCGCTATCAGAACCTTGCGCGATCCGCTCATCCATTTGGTTCCCGTGATCGAGCCGAACACCGCTGATAAGGGCGCACTGCCGCGAATCCTCCACCAAAATTTCCCGGGTGAAGTTCCGCTGGATGCAGGCAAACTCGACGATCTGCAAAAGATCGACGTGTTGGTCAGCACCGCCGCCGCCAATCTTCACGATGACGTCACCGGGGCGATCTGGCAACGCGTCCGCGGGGGAATGGGGCTTCTGCAACGGCAACTGGGCTATCTCACCCCCGGCTATGTCGCCCGGACCAATGACCTGGCCGGCATCACCGATGCCGTCTTCGGCTGGAACCCCAACCCCGTCGATTGCCAGGTCGTCGCCAGCCATCCGCTGCTCGGCGATTTATCCGGCCAAATTGGCAAGGTCATCAGCCTCACCCCCAACGGCGCGGTTGGCCAGTTGAAAGGAATCCCGCTCCTGCGCGTCACCAACATGAGACAGGTGATGCTTGTCGCCGCCGACCACACGGTCGGGACCGGAGAATATCTCTATCCGCTCTACGTCAGCCAGTTGGGCCAGGGAAGGATCGTGGGCATCGGCTTCACGCAGGGCAAGGACGTGCCCCCGGAATTGGAGGCCGCCAATCACGGCCGATTCTATATTCATTGCATCGAGTGGCTGGCCGGCAAACCGTTGCAATAAAAATCCACGGCGCCTGTCGTGAATGACCGTTGGCGGCCATATCTGTTTGAGGCGATTGAGGATGTTGGCCCTAAGCGATGCGGAATGCTTGGAGGCATTCGTTCGTGGGCGCGACGAGAACGCCTTCCGGCAACTCGTCGAGCGCTACGGGCGGATCGTCTACTCCGCTGCACGGCGGCAGGCACGGGATGAGCAATCCGCCGAGGACATTACGCAGGCCGTGTTCATCGTACTGATCCGCAAGGCCGCCGGCGTCAAACCCCAAAACCTCGCGGGATGGCTCATCAAAACAACCTATCTTGTCGCGCGCCAAGCCCGCCGGACCGAAGCCCGGCGGATTCGACGCCAGACCATCGCCGCTTCCATGGGGGCGACAATGAACCAACAAACTCCGGATTCCGATGCCGATTGGCGCGAAATCGCGCCCTTGCTGGACAAGGCGCTATGGTGGCTCTCCGAGCAGGATCGCAACGTGGTGTGCATGCGGTTCCTGCACGACAAGCCCATCAGCCAAGTGGCGGCGGCGATGGGGATCAGCGAACCGGCGGCGGCCAAACGCGTGGAGCGCGCTCTCGCCCGGCTGAGGCGCGATTTCGCGGCCCGCGGCGTGACGGTCGCCGTAGCGGCGATCGCCGCCACGCTCTCGGCGCGCGGCGCCGAGGCCTGTCCACCCGGTCTGGTCGAGGCGGTGGCCGCCAAGGCGCTGGCCGCCGCGCACGGCGCGGCCGCGGCTTCATCCGCGGGCTTGCTGGCGAAAGGAATTATTCTCATGGCCACGGCAAAGAAAACGGCACTGGCGGCCGCGATCGTTCTCCTGCTGCTCACGAGTGGCGCGGCGGTGTTTGTCGGGATAACTTATTTCGGGAATTCCAACGACACGGCGGCGGCTCCCGATGCCCGCGGCGGCGCCCTGATCGCCGCTGACACCGCAACCCCAGGCTCCCCGGCCGGCTCGAATCGGATCAAGGTGGGCGTTCTTCTCAGCGATTATACCGCCAACGGGCCGCATTGGATTACCACTAGATACGGCTGGAAAGATCAGCTCATTCCCGTTCGCGCCCTGCGCGATCCCTCGATCGAAGTGATTCCCGTCGTCGAGCCGGATACCGCGACCAACCCGGAATTGGCCCGACTTCTGTCAACCAACTTCCCCCGCAAAACGCCCATCGACGCCTCCAACGCGCAAGACCTGGAAAAACTTGACGTGCTGGTCGCCCAGGCGGCGCACAACGTACCGTGGAATGTCCAGCAGGCCGTGCTCCAGGCCGTTCACGACGGCCTGGGGTTTCTCAACCGCGGATTCATGACCGTCACGCCCGGCTACACGCCCCTGTACTCAAGTCTCAGCGGCGTGGACAATGTTCGCTACGGCTGGAGTAACAATTACGATCAGTTGAAATGTGAAATCGTCAGCGATCACCCCTTGCTGGGCGATCTTGCCGGTCAAACCGGCAAAACGATTATGATCGAACTGGCCGGCCCCGTGGGAGTTCCCAGGGGCATTCCATTGATTCGCGTGTCCGACATGCAGAATGTCACAACGCGTGGTGGGATAAAAGCCGTGGCGGGCCAATATATGTATCCGTTTCTGCTCAGTCAGTACGGCCGCGGCCGCATCATGGTATTCGCATTTGCCCACTATCAAGTGCCGTCCGTGCTCGACAAGGCCAATCACGGGCGGTTTTACATCCATTGCGTACAATGGCTGGCAGACAAACCGCTGAATTGAGAGCGGGGTTCAACATGATCTGCATTCGCAAACGTGTCAGTCTGACTTTCCTCATCGCGCTGGCGATGATTGGCGGAATTTCCGGCGCGCAGACCCAGCCCGCCGCGACGTTGCCCGCCGCCATTTCGCCACCTGCCATTTCGCCACCCGCCGCGCCCATGACCGCCGATCAGCTTCCCGATTCCGTCCTGCACGGCGATCTTCTTGCCGTCGTGGTCCTGGATCTCAAGACCGGCGACAAGACGGCGTGGAACAACTCGATAATGGTCATCTCGGGCGGCAAGCCCGCGACCCGCCCGCTTGGGCCCAACGATCACTTGCCGATGGGACTCGATCAAGCCATCGGCCCGTTTTTCAACATGGGCGCCGAGCGCGTTTGCGCTGGCTTTGCGGTCGGAAACGGCAGCCAACTTGAGGGAACGATTGCCATCCGCCTGCCAGACGGCGCCAGCGACAACGTGGCCGATAAGTGGATCCGCCAGAACGTCGGCGGTGCGGTGAAAATCGACCACGACGGACAATGGATCGTCACGCAGCTCGACACCAATAATCCCGTGGTCAGGACCCGTGCCCCTCTCAGCCCGCAGGCCGATGACGTTCGCCAGGACCTCAACTGCTGGGGCGATGATGTCCCGCTGAAGGTTGTCTATCTGTCGTCCGACCCGGTAAGGAAGGCGCTGACGATCGGCGGCCCGCCGCCGGATTCGATCGCGCCGATGGTCACGCTCTACTGGAGCGCCAAATACCTGTACATCGGGGCCCGGCTCGGCGTCGATCCGAATGTCCACATACGCTGGGTCGCGCCGGATGAAGATGGCGCCGTGGCCGTTATCAACGCCTTTGCCCAAGCGCGAACGAAACTTAAACAGCCGAACAACGGCACCGGCATCCCCCCGGCCTTTGTGCAGGTCCTGGATCAGGTTCAACCCGCTCGCCAGGCAAACGTCGCCCAGGTGTCGCTCGGGGAAAAAGATTTGGCGAACATCTTCGCCGCGGTGCTCGCCGCTTCGATGGCCGGCGGGGGGCAGCAGCCTGCGCAGACCCCCGTTGCCGCCGACTGGGCCCCGACCGATCCCGCCATCGATACCGCGTCGGCGCAGATGCGCCTCATCCTCGCCGCCATCGCCGAATACGATCAGCAAAACCATGCCCTTCCCGCGACGCTGGACGATCTGACAAAAGCCAGGCTCCTCCCCGGTCCCGAGGTCTTCCACAATCCCCGCACCGGCAAAGACAACGGATTCATCTACGTCAAACCCGACGCCGCCGCCAGACTGGCCGACATCCGCAATCCCGAAAAGACCGCGATTCTTTTCGAGGAAAAAGATGGCAACGCCGATCAAGCAGGCCTTGTGGGATATGCCAATGGGAAAGTGACGATGGGGAAGTGAGGTTGGAAGTTGCAAGTAACAAGTTGCAAGTTGCAAGTGAAGAAAAGGCATTTGAATTCACTTGCAACTTGGAACTTGCAACTTGGAACTTCCTCCCCTTTTGACGCCCGCCCCCCCGGCGGCTAAAAACAGGGCATGTCCGCTCCCGATCCGCTCGATGCTCTACGCCTGAAAATCGACCAGCTTGATGAGCAGATCGTCGAGCTGCTCAACTCCCGGGCGCGCGTGGTGGTCGAGATCGGAAAGCTCAAGCAATCGCAGGGCGCGCCCATCTATGCCCCCGACCGCGAAAAGGCCGTGCTGGAACGCATCCGGCTCCTCAACCACGGCCCGCT
>JBEKXM010000151.1:0-8936 GCA_049512115.1 Tepidisphaeraceae bacterium
TTGCGGAAACCCGCTCGCTTCTTGTCGCTTACCGCCTCGATGACACGGTAAAGGAACTGTGTCGTGAGTATGCCGTCGAATGTCGCGTGATTAGCCGTGATGCGGTAAATAGATGGCAGCGGCAGCGTTTGGGTAGCCATCCGCAGTGACAGATTTGGAACCGGCGTCACCAAACGATTTCCTCGACGATCGTGGCTTGCCCGCCCCCATTCAGGCTACCGGGCCTGTCTGCTTCCTGCATCCAAGCCACGAGGTAACGGGCGATTCCTTGAAACAACCGAACTTCGGGCCGGGGTTTGGCATGGGTGTGGCCAAAGATCCGGGCAATGAGAATCGGCTGGAGAACGTGCTGCATTGGCGAAATACCTATGATACAATCCCCACATGGCAACGAATCACGACCAACTCAAACAAATTGAAGGGCAATGGGATGAACTGATCCGACGCCCCGAGCAGTTTGCCGGTCGGCGTGTCCGAGTGACCGTGCTTTCCGATAAGAACACGGCCGGGACGTCGATGCCGGCGGAAATCCGCCGCTGGTTGGCCGAAGGGGATGCCTTGGGGATCGGGCCACATGGCAATGTCAGACCCGACGTCTTTGGCGATGGCTTGATCGAAAAATTCCGCAAACAGGGCTTGGTGCTGTGATGCTGGTTGACGCGGGGCCGCTTGTGTCACTTTGTGACCGCAATCAACCGACGCATGCGCGCTGTCAGGCGGTGCTGGAAGCAGAAACGGTTCCCATGGTTTCAACATGGGCGTGTTTCGTCGAAGCCATGTACCTGGTCGGACGCATCGGCGGATACCGGCTACAAGAACATCTTTGGACCTTGCTCAATCGCGGCATCGTTCAGTTGCATGAACACGGCTCCAGCGAACCAATGCAAATGGCTGCATTGATGGATCGCTATCAGAATGTCCCCATGGATTTGGCCGACGCCTCACTCGTCGCCGTTGCTGAAGCATTCGGTGACCGCACGGTATTCACGCTGGACAGCGACTTCCGCGTATACCGCCTCTCGGACGGCGGCACATTCAATATTGTTCCCGCTTGATCAAGAGGATGGCGCGGAAATTTCCTTTGCCTCGAACGAGCTTGAAGCAATGGGGTTCAATTCTGTCCGATCAAATCACTGTGGCGGGCGATTCCTTGAAACAATCGAACTTCGGGCCGGGCTTTGGCATAGGCGTGGCCAAAGATCCGGGCGATGAGAATCGGCCGGAGGACCGGCCGGCTCAATTTCGAAGGTGAGCCGGCCGGTCCTCCGGCCGGTCTTCGGCGTTCAGATTGGGGACTTTCTTCGCGGCCTTCGCGTTCTTCGCGGTAGTCTGTATTTGAAGCTCGCCCGCTCGAAGACCCTCACCCCAACCCTCTCCCGGAGTACCGGGCGAGGGGGAATATCTGAAAGGCGTTCGGCTTGCAACCCGGCGACATCTCCGTATCCTTCGGGTTTCGATGCGCACGGTTTACGACGTTTCGGACGTGAGGCGGACCGTCGAGACAATGATCGACCGCATCGCGGCTGCGTTTCCCGCAAACTCCCCGCTCAATATCATCGGAATCCGAACCCGAGGCGAAATCCTGGCCGAACGGCTGGCGCAGGGACTCGGTTCGCGCGGATTCGGCCGGATCGCGCGAGGGGTGCTCGATATCACGCTGTATCGCGACGACTTGTCGGAAATCGGGCCTAATCCCGTGGTGCGGCCAACGGAAATCAACATCGACATCGACGCGGTTCCGCTGCTCCTCGTGGATGACGTGCTGTTCACGGGGCGGTCGATCCGGGCGGCATTGGATGCCCTGAGCGATTTCGGCAGGCCGGGAACGGTCCGGCTGGCGGTGCTGGTGGATCGCGGCGGGAGGGAGTTGCCCATTCAGGCGGATTTCGTCGGGCTGACGCTTGGGGACATCCCGCGCGATTATCGGGTTAACGTGCGGCTGAGCGAAACCGACGGCCGCGATGAAATTCTGGTGGAGCCTCGGACCTGATGGCCAATCCACATCCACATCGATCCACGGTCTGGACGCGGAAGAATCTGCTGACGCTGGAATCGCTGTCGGCGGCGGAGTTGGAATTTCTGCTGAACACCGCGCAGTCGTTCCGCGAGGTTTCGACGCGCAGCATCAAGAAAGTGCCGGCCCTCCGGGGGCGGGTGGTCGTCAACGCCTTCTTCGAGGATAGCACGCGAACCCGGACGAGTTTTTCGCTGGCGGCGTCGCGGCTCAGCGCGGACGTGATCGACTTTTCGGAAAAAGGCTCCAGCGTCAGCAAGGGGGAAACGCTGATCGACACGGCGCGGAACATCGAGGCGATGGGGGTGGACGTGATCGTCCTGCGTCATCCGGCCGCCGGGTCGGCCGAGATGCTTTCGCGGTCGGTGAAGTGCAGCGTGGTGAACGCCGGCGACGGGGCGCACGAGCATCCCACCCAGGGATTGCTGGATCTGTACACGATCCGCGAGCGGTTTGGGACGATCGCGGGGCTGAAGGTGGCGATCGTCGGGGACATCGCCAACAGCAGGGTGGCCCGCTCGAATCTGTGGGGGCTGAAGAAGCTTGGGGCGGAAGTGATCCTGGTGGGGCCTCCCACGCTGCTGCCGCGGGCGTTTGAATCGCTGGGGGCGCGTTGCGTGTACGATTTCGACTCGATCGTCGGGGAAGTGGACGTGATCAACATGCTTCGCGTGCAGTTCGAGCGGATCAAGACGAGCCAGTTCCCGTCCGTTCGGGAGTTCACCCGGCTATTCGGGTTGACGACCGAACGGTTCGCCCGGTGCAAGAAGGACGTGTTCGTCATGCATCCGGGGCCGATGAACCGCGGGATCGAAATCGGGTCGAACATCGCCGACGGGCCCAACAGCGGAATTCTAACGCAGGTGACCAACGGGCTGGCGGTGCGAATGGCGGTGCTGTATCTGGTGGCGCAGGCGGGAATCGAGCGGAGCCATGACTCTAAGAAACGGTAGCAACTCGGGAAGGATTTACCGCGAAGACGCGAAGAGCGCGAAGTTGCGCGAAGGTAATATCAATTTAACTTCTTCGCGCAACTTCGCGCTCTTCGCGTCTTCGCGGTTAATCTTTTGGAGAAGGCCGCGTTGATGCAAAGCATCCTGATTCAAAACGGGACGATCCTCGATCCGTCGCAGAAGCTGGAGCGGAAGGCTGAGCTGTTGATCCGCGATGGGAAAGTCGCGGGGATCGGGTCGAATTTGGGGAAGGCGGATCGAACCATCGATGCCGAGGGATGTTTCGTCACGCCGGGGCTGATCGACATTCACGTGCATTTTCGGGAGCCTGGGGATGAGGAAGAGGAAACGATCGCCAGCGGGGCATTGGCGGCGGTGGCGGGCGGATTCACGACGGTTTGCTGCATGCCCAACACCAAGCCGCCGCTGGATAACGAGGGACAAATCGAATTTGTCCTGCGTGAAGCGCAGCGTGTGGGGCTGGCCAGCGTGCTGCCGATCGGGGCGATCACCAAGGGCCGGGAGGGAAAGGAACTGGCGGAGATCGGGTCGATGCTTCAGCGCGGCGCCATCGCGCTGAGCGACGACGGGGTGGGCGTAGCGGATGCCTCGGTGATGCGCAAGGCGCTGCAATACGCCAAGATGTTCGACGCCTGCATCATGCAACATTGCGAGGAGCCGACGCTGGCCGGGGGATCGATGCATTCGGGGATCGTTTCGACGACGCTGGGGTTGAGCGGCATCCCGGCCGAGGCGGAACAACTGATGATCGCCCGCGATCTGCTGCTGAACCGGACGATCGGGTGCCGGTATCACGTTCAACACGTGAGCACGACGTGGAGCGTCGAGCTGATTCGCCGGGCCAAGCGTGACAAACAGGTGGTGACGGCGGAGGTTTCGCCGCATCATCTGCTGCTGACGGACGAATCGTGCCGGGGATACGACACGAATTTCAAGATGAATCCACCGTTGCGGACGGCCGCCGACGTGGCGGCGTGCATCGAGGGCGTGAAAGACGGGACGATCGACTGCCTGGCGACCGATCACGCCCCGCACCGGGCGGAGGAAAAGGAATTGGAATTTCCGGATGCGCCAATGGGCATCATCGGGTTGGAATGCGCGCTGCCGCTCTATGTGAAAGCCCTGGTTGAGCCCGGCCATGTCGATTGGATGAAATTGATCGAGTTGATGTCCACGCGGCCGGGGCAGATCGTGAAACTCGATCGCGGCAGTCTGCGAGACGGGGCGGTGGCCGATGTCACCATCATCGACCCGCGGCGGGCCTGGACGATTGATGCGCGAAAATTCCAAAGCAAAAGCCGCAATTGCCCGTTTAATGGATGGGAAGTGAAAGGGCAGGCGCGGGCGACGATTGTCGGCGGGGAAGTGAAGTGGGAAGCGTCCAAGTCTTAGCCGTAATATCGATTCCGAACCACGGCGACGAAATAAATGCAGGCGAGCAGGGAAATCAGGATTAGCAGCGCGTTGAGGGTGCGCGCGGAGTATGGCAATCGAAATCGAGGCGCGCGGCGCATGGCGGAACACGTCAATATGAAGACGGCGGGCGACAAGGGGATGAGATATCGGCCGCCGATGCCGTCGATAAAGGCGGCTCGCACGGGTGTCCAATAGAGATAACTCAACAGTGCGATGATGAGGAACGAGCAGACAACGGCGGGCAGGACGATGACGGCGGCTCGCCGCGGGGATGGAAGCGGCGGTTTATCTTCGTTCGGCAATCCGGCGAGGAGCAACAGGATCAAATAGCCGACGACGAATGCGGCGGGGAGATATAGGTCGAGCCATCCGATCAGGCCAACATAGCCCTGGAGGAAGACCCAGCCTTTCAAGTGAAACGTTTCCAGCAAAATCGGAGCGAAGCGAAGAGGATGATGCGTGAGCCATTGGAGCTGCGCTCGGGCGGAGACGTCGTCGGTCAGCCGGATCTTGGCATCGAGGCCTGGGCCGAGGGAAACCCATAAGTACCACACCCAAGCGCTGGCGGCGGCGAGGAAGAGGAGCTGGGCGGCATACCGAGCGGGCCGGCCGAAGTTACGGGGCGGGATCAGCAGGAGCAGGGCCAGGAGCGGGGCGTAAGCGAACTTGCAAAGACAAACCGCCAGCGAAAGCACCAAGAGAATCAAGAACCGTCCGGGTCCGATTGAATCAGGTTCCGGCAAGACGGAATACTTTAATACTGTGGCGGTGAAGAGCACCACGAGGGCGGTTGTGGAAACGTCGGCGGAGAGGGTTGAGGCGAGATACATTGACATGGGCATCAACAGCAGGAGAAAAAGCGGCCGGGCAATTCCGGGGGCCGACCGTAAGGACATGTAGCCAAGCAGGGTCCAGGCGAGCAGGTTGGCCTCGCGGCCGAGGTACAACATTGCCAGCGGCCCGACGCCCAACGCGCGGCCAACCATGATGCCCGCGCACTGCGGCAGATAGCACACCGGGCTGTAGTAGGCGGTGCTCGGAATGGTAATTCGCATTCGTTGGTCCGGATTCAGACGGATGCGCAGCGCATCGCGGATGTCTTGCAACGACGCTTTGGCCGATAAATTAAAGCCGATGTGCGAAAATGGGAGCCAGACTTGATAAAGGCTGACGGGAAACTCACCCATGGCCACGCCGCGGGCATCGAGCTGGCGTGAAATGAAACGGCCGTCGGTGATCTGATAGGCGCGAAGAAAATGGTACGGCTCATCGGCGGCTTGAAACGGGGGGATGATAAGAACCAGGGCGTTGCCGAATACCAGAGCGATCACCGCAAACGCCCGCTCGGGAGCAATCCAGCGAGGCAGAAAAGATGCGGGTGTTGCTGGTTCCATTTTCACGGAATAGTGCGGCTCACCCATTCTCAGGAATCCCCCAAAGTGCTTTCGGATCGTCGCAAGTTTTGGCTCATCATTGTCCGCTTTGTGGCCGCGATGTGTTATCTTATTATCGCAATCCACCATCGACAACGCCTTGGGGCTGCGCGAGGGCGAATCGGGTGACTGGCGTCTCATCCACCGCTGGGATACTCTATCCAAACTATTGCGAGCGGACTGAGCATCGGGAGGCAAATTGGGGCAGGTGATTATCGAAAATCCTGTGATCAACAGTCCGTTTGCCGAGCCGCAAAGGCACTTCAAGTTCGATGAGGACGGCATCACCGACCAGATTGCTGAAACCCGCCGCGTCAGTTCTTATTTCATTCCCATCGCCCAGCCAAAGAAGAGGGCCAAGCAACTGACGCTGTCAGATTGGATGGCTGACCGTATCGAAGAGAACAAAACGGTCAATGCCATCCGCCAGCGGGTCAAGATTTGGCGGGAGGGGAAGTACCCTGATGTCACGCGGGCGACCACTCGACTATTGGAGCAATGGAAGAGTCAGGATCGCCGGCGGCCGCTGTTCTTCTGCCAGATCGAGGCAATGGAAACGATCATCTACGTAACTGAGGTCGCCAAGAAATACGGCGATACGTGGATCGAAAATGATCTGCGGCGGTTCAACGAAGATGCCAATCCCGAACTATTCCGCTTGGCTTTCAAGATGGCCACCGGGTCCGGCAAGACAGCCGTCATGGGGATGCTCATCGCATGGCATACGTTGAACAAATTGGCCAATCCGCAGGATTCCCGCTTCGCTGACGCGTTCCTCATCGTCACCCCCGGCATCACGATAAGGGATCGACTTCGGGTGCTTTATCCCAGTGATCCGCAGTCCTATTACCGCACGATGGAGATCGTCCCGTCCGATTTACTCGAAGAGATCGGCAAGGCCAAGATTTTGATTACCAATTATCACGCCTTCAACCGGCGGGAAAAGGCGAGCCTGAATAAGACCGCTCGCGCCGTGCTGGATGGGCCGTTGCCGACACCAGAGCAGAAAGAAGCGTTCACCGAATCCGAAGGCGAGATGGTCCGCCGTGTCTGCCGTGAACTGGGCAACAAAAAGAACATCGTGGTGATCAACGACGAGGCCCACCACTGTTACCGGCGCCGTGCCGGTGCCGAAGAAGAGGTTCTCACCGGAGACGAGAGGAAGGATGCCCAGGAGCGCGAAGAGGCGGCTCGCATTTGGATCAGCGGCCTTGAAGCCGTCAAACGAAAAATTGGCATCAAGACCGTGTACGATCTTTCCGCCACCCCGTTTTTCCTGCGCGGCTCCGGCTATTCCGAAAGCACGCTATTTCCGTGGGTGATTTCCGACTTCTCCCTCATCGACGCCATTGAATCCGGCATCGTGAAAGTCCCTCGGGTTCCCGTCGCCGACGATGCCATGGATGGCAAGATGCCAACCTACCGCGATCTTTGGCTTCGCATTCGGGATGATCTTCCGAAGAAAGGCCGCAGCACCGACGCCATTTCCGGTGAACCCAAACTACCTGCCGTTTTGGAAGGGGCGTTGCAGAGCCTTTACACCAACTACAGCAAATCCTTCAAGCGGTGGCAATCCAACGATGAGACCCGATCCAACGGTTCGACCCCGCCGGTGTTCATCGTTGTCTGCAACAATACCAACGTCTCAAAGCTCGTGTTCGACTACATCTCAGGTTGGGAGAAGGAACTGCCAGATGGGACCACCGTCGCCGTCGCCGGCCATTTGCCGCTGTTTAGCAACGTGAGCGGAAAGCAATTCATCTCCCGGCCCAACACCATCCTTGTGGACTCGTCGCAGTTGGAAAGCGGAGAGGCCATGAGCGCCGACTTCAAGCAGATCGCTGCCCGTGAGATCGACGAATTCAAGGCCGAGTACCGCGAACGTTTCCCCGGCCGAGATGTCGAGAACCTAACGGATGAAGACCTTCTCCGCGAAGTCATGAATACAGTCGGAAAGAAAGATAAGCTGGGCGAACAGATCAAATGCGTTGTGTCCGTCTCCATGTTGACCGAGGGTTGGGACGCCAACACAGTCACCCACATCCTTGGCATCCGAGCCTTCGGGACGCAACTTCTCTGCGAGCAGGTCATCGGTCGCGGCTTGCGCCGGGTCAGCTATTCCACCGAAGCGCGAACGATTCAGGCCGGGGCCGGCCCCGTTACGTTCAACGCCTTTCCTACGGAATATGCCGAAGTGTACGGGGTTCCATTCTCGTTCATCCCCTGTTCCGGCGCCGGCAAAGACCCCAAACCAGGCCCCATCCCCACGCACGTGCGGGCACTGGAAGATCGCATTGGCTGCGAAATCACATTCCCCCGCCTCGATGGCTATCGTTATGAGCTTCCCGCTGAACGGCTGGATGCCAAATTTGATGCGAAATCCAAATTGGCACTGACCACCCAGCACGTGCCGACGAGAACCGAGAACCGCCCAATCGTCGGTGAAACCTCCATCCATACCCTCGACGATCTAAAGAACCGGCGCGAACAGGAAGTTATCTACCTAATCGCCAAGCTCATTCTTGAACGCTATTTCCGGGATGAATCCCATGCCGCTAAGCCTTGGCTCTTTCCCGACCTTCTCACCATTGTCCGCCGCTGGATGGCCGAATGCCTAACCTGCAAGGACAACACGTTCCCGCAGCTTCTGCTGCTGATCGAGAACGCCAACGATGCCGCTGATCGAATCTACAAGGCCATCGTGGAGTCCGATAGCGGTCCGAAACGGCTAATGCCGATCCCCAAGCCTTATGACACCATTGGCTCTAGCCGCTGGGTTTCCTTCGATACCGTTCGGCCCACCTACAAGACCGATCCGCAGAAATGCCACGTCTCCCATGTCGTCGCCGACACCGATAGCTGGGAGCAGAAGATGGCTCAAACTCTTGAGGACATGGACGAGGTGATCTGCCACGTCAAGAACCAAGGCCTGAGTTTCTTCATCCCCTACACGATCAACGGCCAGCAAAAGAACTATGTCCCAATCCCGTTCGGCACGCCGATTGCGCCGGGACTGCAATAGGCAAGTCGTGAGCTTGTTCGTGGAATTCATGGGCTGGCCGTCGGGGGAGGGCATTGCTGGCGGCCGGTAGCGCGCAG
>JBEKXM010000152.1:0-8897 GCA_049512115.1 Tepidisphaeraceae bacterium
TTTCAACTTCGCGCAACTTCGCGTCCTTCGCGCCTTCGCGGTAAAGTCTTTCGCGGTGAATGTTGTTGGGTAGTTACAGTGGAGATTTAGAAATGTCCTACAACGGTTTCGATATTTCGGGAAAAGTCTGCCTGATCACCGGCGGCACCAGCGGCCTGGGCAAATCCATTGCCCTCGGTTTCGCCAGCGCCGGCGCCAAGGTCGTCGCCGGCTCCAGCAGCGCCGCCAAGGTTGACGCCATGCGCAAGGAATTGGGCGCCGGCCACGACGCCATCCAAATCGACGTCGGCGACGAAAAAAGCGTCGCCGCGGCGGTGGATCACACGGTCAAGCGTTACGGCCGGCTCGACGCCGTCGTCAACGCCGCCGGGGTCATCAGAAAAGAACCGTCTTTGGACATGAGCGTTGCCGATTTCGAGCGCATCGTGCGGATCAATCTCACCGGATCGTTCATCGTCGCCCGCGCCGCCGCCCGCGCCATGAAGGACCAGCCCGCCGATTCCCGCGGCCATCGCGGCTCCATCGTCTTCATCGCCTCGCTCAACAGCTACATCTCTCTCAGCGAAGTCCTGGCTTACGCATCGAGCAAATCCGGCGTCCTGGGCCTGGTGCGCGGATTGGCCAACGAATGGGCGCGCCTTGGAATCCGCGTCAACGCCATCGCCCCAGGCCTTTTCCCCACCGATTTGAACCGCTCCCTCATCGAGAACACTCCCCGCGGCGACTTTATGAAGGAACACACTCCGCAGGGACGCTTCGGAAATGCCGAGGAACTCGTCGGCGCCGCCATCTATCTCATTTCCCCCGCCGCCAGCTTCACCGCCGGCCAAACCTTGATCGTCGACGGCGGCTTCCTCGCCCGCGGCGTCGGGTTCCCCGGACCAAACCCGAGCGTGAAAAAATGATCGAAGAACTCAAGGCCCACATTCAAGACGTCCCCGATTTCCCCAAACCGGGCATCCTGTTTCGGGACATCACCCCATTGCTCGCCAACCCTTCCGCATTGGCGCTTTCCATCGAGCTTTTGGCCAATCCCTTTCGCGGAAAGCACATCGATCTCGTCGTGGGCGCCGAAAGTCGGGGGTTCATCTTCGGCACCGCCGTCGCATGCTGTTTGTCAGCCGGATTCGCCCTGGTCAGGAAATCCGGCAAACTTCCCCGCAAGCGGATTTCCACGATCTACGATTTGGAATACGGCCAGGACACCCTTGAAATGCACGCCGATGCGATCGCCAGAGGCCAGCGCGTCTTGATTGTTGACGATGTCCTTGCCACCGGCGGAACCATGAAGGCCTGCTGTGATCTGGTGCATCGTCTTGGCGGTGAACTGGTCGGCGTCGCCGTGCTCATCGAATTGGTCGGCCTCGATGGCCGCGCCAAAATCGCCCCCATGCCCGTTCATTCCGTGCTCCAGTATTGATTTTCCGCGGCGAACGTGGGTGCGGCGAAAATGAACAATCGTCGGTATGAATGCGAACTTCGGGCGCTGCGATCAAACCCCGCCCGCATCCTGGCCCATGAAGTTCCCCAGCCCCATTCTGGCGATGCCCGCGCCCCGCACGCTCCCCAGAACTCCACGCTTCGTGCTCACGATGAATTCCAGCAACTCCAGAATCTCCGGCAACATCGGCACGGTCGCCCGGATCGCCGCGACTGCGGCCGGCAACGTGCGGTTCACGTGGATGCAGTGATACGCCGATCGCACCGCGTGAATCGTCGGCCCCGACATCTCCGCCCGCTTGCACCCGATCGCGTTATACCCTTTCAATCCGCCGTATCGCACCGCGGCAAACGGCGGAATGTCGTGCGAGATCGCTTCCCCGCCAGCGATGATCGCCAGCCTGCCAATCCTCACGAACTGGTGGATCGACACGTTGCCGCCCAGAAACACCCGCGCTCCCACGACGCTGTGTCCGCCCAACATCGACCCCTGCGCCAGCATCACGTCTTCCGCCACCTCGCAATCGTGTCCCACGTGCGCGCCGGCCATCAGGTAGCAGCGATTCCCCACCCGCGTCTCGTGGCCCGCGTCCGGATTGATCGAGCGGTGGATCGACGCCGTCTCCCGGATGACAACCTCGTCGCCCACGACCAGACGGGCATTGGCCCCATCGAAACGCGTATGCTGCGGCGCAAGCCCCACGAACGACGCCGGACCGATCCGGCATTTCCGCCCGATCGTCGTGTTCCCGTGAATGTGGCAACTCTCCAGCACCGCCGTCCCCGGCCCAATGGTCACCCCAGCCTTGATGATGCTGTAAGCTCCCACCGTCACGTCGTCCGCCAACTCGGCTCGACGGTCCACGATTGCTGTTGGATGAATCTGTGCCATACGGACCGCTGGCCACGACCAAGTCACTCCCCGACGCCCATGCATTCTATTCGGCGCACCCCATCTTCACAAATGCCTGGCGCGCTTCACCGCCAAGCCCTCATCGCGCTCCGTATTGGGCCTTTCTCCCCTCCGCCCTGTACCCCCGCCCTCGAATCCGGTAGAAAATCGGGGGTCATGATTGATCCCTGGGTGTTCTTTGGCGTCGCCGCCGTTTTGCTGCGCGTGGGATTCGCCGTCTATCTCGCGGGAATCTCCCGATCCAAAAATACCGTTTCCACCCTCTTTCGGGCCATCGTCGAAATCGCCGTCGGCATCCTCGCCTACGCGGCCATCGGCGCCGCCATCCACGGCTCCTGGGGCGAAATCGCGCATCCCATGGGTTCCACCGCCCTGTTTCTTGCCGCGACCTTTCTCATCGGACCGGCAATCGTCTCCGGCGCGACCATCGAGCGTTCCCGCGCCATCGTCGGCATCGCTGCCGCCGCGCTCCTGCCCGGCATCCTCACGCCCCTGACCTGGAAGCTTCTGCAATGGAATTGGCTGGTGGATCACGGCTTCGTTGACGAGGCCGGCGCCACGTTCATTCACTTTTCCGCCGCCCTCGTCGCCCTTGTCGCCATCCTGGCCGTCGGACCACGCATCGGAAAGTACAACCGCGACGGATCCACCAACGCCATTCCCGGTCACAATCTTCCGCTGGCCACCGGCGGGGTCCTGCTCGTCTTGGCCATGTGGATCCCCTATGTCGCTGGTTTCGCTTCCAACGGCGCTGAGGCCGCCTTCAACGCCATCCTCGCCGGCGCGGCCGGCGTCGTCGCGGCGTTTGTTTATTGCTCCATCCGTTACGGCCGGCAGGACGTCTTTCTCGTCTACGCCGGAATGCTGGGCGGCTTGGTCTCCATCACCGCCGGCGCCGATCTCCTCATCCCCGCCCGCGCCGTCCTCGCCGGAGCGGTCGCCGGCATCATCGTCCCCTACGCCGTCGTCAAGCTGGACATGATCTGGAAAATCGACGACCCCGCCGCCGGGATCGCCATCCACGGCCTCGGCGGCGTTTGGAGCGCCATCGCCGTCGCCATCCTCGCCCGCGGCACCTGGGCCCAGCGCGCCGGCCGGCTTACCGCGCTGGCCGTGGCCCTGGCAATCGTCGCCGCCCTGGCCGTCGCCGCCTCGAGCCTGGTCTTCTTCCTGCTCCGCGCCGCCGTCGGCATCCGATCCCGCGAACCCGACGAATTCGATGGCCTGGACCTTTCCGAATACGATCTCAACGCCTATCCGGATTTCCAGCAGACAACAATTAAGAGTTACCATCTGAGGGAGATGTGACCAGGCGCGTGGTAAGATGCGAACCGGCAGATATAATCATGGTGGGTAATGAAATGTCCAACCAAGCAGTGGTCTTTGTCAGCGAGCCTGGAACTTCCAAGAGTTCTCGCGCGATCGTCAGATATCCCGCGTATCTGGCGGCCGTGAAGTCTTTCGTCAAGCAGCACCAACATCGCAAAGAACAGCCTGTGCATCTGGCAATCTACTACGCCGGCAAGCGGCATGTGGCGGACGTTCAATTACTGGAAGTCGTAGGAGGCTTCGGAAGCGATCGTGTAGACCCTGGCAGGAAGTTCTTCGAATTCGCGTATGGATCGACCCCCGGTTTTCCTCTTCCGTCCAAGGCTTACCTGCGGCTTATCCTTACCAACCCCAAGGAATTCCAAGAGGCTATCGCCTCCAAGTGGAAAGCGATTACCGAGTTGCGGGAATCTTTTCGCCGAGGAAGGGCGCAAGTGATTTTTGCCGATCGGCTTGGGCAGAAAATGAGAGGGCTGCTCTAGTGCGGCGTTCCTTGGCGTGGATCGAACAGGCAATGTCTGACTTGCGGGCGGCACATAAGTTGGAGAACCGCAACGATCCCCGCACGTTCTGCCAGGCGATATCCAAGTATCAGCAGGCAGTTGAAAAGGCGGTAAAGGGCGTGGCCGCAGTATTGCAACACGGAGGCGTTTTCTCCGGCGGACCCGGCAACAGGCATTCGGTAAATCCCTTGATCCTGGCTATCTTGAATGTCCCGCGATCCGATGAAAACCGGGAGCTGATTAAGAAAATGGATCAACTATTTTTGCCACATCGACAACGCGATATTGCCGCATTGGATGCCCTTGCTCCGGTATACCCCGATCCGGGCAAACTTCACGCGCGCAATCATGAATACCCGTTTCAGGACAGTTCCGGCGCGTGGCATCCTCCGTGCGAACCAAACCATCGCGACGCTTTTAAGATCGGCGAGATCAAGAGGTTTGGCGTTACCGCCGACCGAGTTTGCGACATTCTCCAAGGAATCGTTTTGGCGCTTGAACTGATCTATCCGTGACGGATTACTCACAAGGGAATCACGCATCCAAATGGCCCTAGAAGTCGGAATCGTCGGTCTTCCCAACGTCGGCAAGAGCACCATCTTCAACGCCCTCACCGCGGCGGGGGCGCTGGCCGCCAATTATCTCTTCAAGACCATCAAGCCCAACGTCGGCGTCGTCGCCGTCCCCGATGACCGGCTCAAGATCATCAACCAGTTCCAGGAAACGGAAAAAATCGTCCCCGCTTCACTGCGCGTGGTGGACATTGCCGGCATCGCTCGCGGCGCCAGCACCGGCGAAGGCCTGGGCAACAAGTTCCTCTCCCACATCCGCGAGGTCGATGCCATCCTCCACGTCGTGCGCTGCTTCGCCAGCGCCGACGTCATCCACGTCGACGGAACCGTCGATCCCATCCGCGACATCGACACCCTCGACATCGAGCTTGCCCTGGCCGACCTGGAAACAGTCGACCCGTCGCTCGACAAAGCCGAGCGCCTTGCCCGCAGCGGCGACAAGGAAGCCCTCGCCAGGGCCGAGCTGCTCAAACGTGCCAAGGAAGTTCTCAATCAGGCCAAGCCCGTCCGCTCTCTGGAACTGAATCCCGACGAGCGCAAGATCATCAAATCCTTCGGCCTCATTACCGCCAAGAAGGTCCTCTACGTCGCCAACGTCGACGAATCGGACGTTCACGGCCAGGGTCCGTTGGTTTCCGCGATGCGCCAACGCGCGGCGGGGGAGGGAGGCGCCGTTGTCGCCGTTTGCGGAAAGCTCGAAGCGGAACTGGCCGAACTAGCTCCGTCCGACCGCGCCGAGATGCTCACCGCCATGGATTTGAAGGAGCCCGCCTTGGCCATGCTGGCCCGCGAGGCGTATCGCCTGCTCGGCCTGCATAGTTTCTTCACCACCGGCCCCGATGAAATCCGCGCCTGGACCATCCCCATTGGCGCCACCGCCCCCCAGGCGGCGGGGGTCATTCACACCGATTTCGAACGCGGATTCATCCGTGCCGAGGTCTATACGCTCCAGGACCTTCAGCAATACAAAACCGAACCCGCCATCAAGGCCGCGGGAAAAATGCGCGCCGAGGGCAAGAGCTACGTCCTGCACGACGGCGACATCGTGCACTTCCTTTTTAATGTCTGAAACCTCGTCCAAACCTCTTCGCGACCGCCCAGGAGATTTCATGCCAGCTTCGTTCGTAGCGAATATAAGACGCCGGGTGTATGAACATCGCGCGCGCTGGACCGCCCGCCATCTGTCGCGGTTCATCAAGCCAACCGACCGCGTGCTGGACATCGGAGCCGGCGATTGCCGGCTCGTCGTTCAGTTGCAAAAAAGAGTGGGCTGCCAAGTCGTGCCCGTGGACGTCCAAGATTTCAACGTGACCGACGTGCCGCTGACGTTGTTCGACGGCCGGCGATTGCCTTTTCCCGATGACAGCTTCGACGTTGTGCTGCTCATATTTGTCCTGCATCACGCGGAGGATGCCAAGGCAATCCTGACCGAGGCCCGCAGGGTTTGCCGCCGGCGCGTGATCGTTTTTGAGGATGTCACGTCGAATCTTTGGGATCGCTTTGTCTTCCGGACATTCCATCGCTGGCTCGCCTGGTCGGAACGGATTTCCTATCCATTCCGCGAATGGAAACCGGCGCAGTGGATCGAGCTGGCCGGCAGCCTGGGATTTCGCGAGGAATCGAGCGATCTTCTCGGTCGACAGCTTGGCGTCTTTTCCTGCCGTCACGTTGCCTTTGTCTGGAACAAGACCGCTCCTTAGAGCGGCCGATTGACGCCGCGCATCCGCTCGGGCAGGCTATGTCAAGAAGCCGGGCATGCAGAACATCGTCATCGACAAGCCGTACGTTCCGGTGCCGCCGCATCGCGGCCGGATTTGGCCGACCATCCTTTCCCTCTATTCCCCGCGGTTGCTGCGAAAAAAATACGGCGTGATGCGGGTCGAGTGCGTCAATGCCGAGCGGCTTGGGCAATCCATCGCGGCCGGGCACGGCATCCTGCTGACGCCCAACCATTGCCGTGATGAGGATCCCCTGGTGATGGGAATCCTTTCCCGCGCGGTCGGCTCTCCATTTTTTGTCATGGCGAGTTGGCACGTTTTTATGCAGGACCGCGTGCAGGCGTTCCTGCTGCGGCGCGCCGGCGCGTTCAGCATCTATCGCGAGGGGATCGACCGCACCGCGTTGAATACGGCCGTCGAAATCCTGGAACATGCCGAGCGCCCCTTGGTGATCTTTCCCGAGGGGCACGTTTCGCGGACCAACGATCGGCTCAACGAACTGCTCGACGGAACCGCGATGATCGCGCGCTCTGCCGCCAAGAAGCGCGCCAAGCTCCAGCCGCCGCGGAAGGTGGTCGTGCATCCCGTGGCCATCCGGTATCGGTTTCAGGGCGACGTCGAGCCGGCAATCACCGCGGTGTTGGACGAGATCGAATCCCGCCTCACCTGGCGAAAACAGAAACAGCTTGCGCTGGTCGATCGCATCTACAAAACCGGAGGCGCACTGCTGACGCTGAAGGAGTTGGAATATCTGGGAGAAGCCCGCGCCGGCGAGGTGGGGCCGCGATTGGCCGGCCTGATCGACGCGATTCTCGTCCCGCTCGAACAAAAATGGCTTGGAGGGAAGCAGCAAGACGCCGTTCCAATTCGGGTCAAGCGCCTGCGCTCGGCCATCCTCCCCGACATGACCAAGGACCAGCTTGATGAGGCCGAGCGCCAATTGCGGTGGAAGCAGCTTGCCGACCTGTACCTCGTCCAGCAGTTGTTCCACTATCCGCCGGATTACGTGCGCGGCAATCCCACACCGGAGCGATTGCTGGAAACGGTGGAGCGATTCGAGGAGGACCTGACGGATCGCGTTCGCGTCCATGGCCCGATCCATGCGACGATCACCGTGGGCGAGGCGATCGAGGCTTCCCCAGCCCGCGAGGGCCGCGGGGGAGATGACCCGCTGATGGACCAGATCGCCGCTCAGTTGCGGCAAATGCTCGGATTGGAGGCTTGCCCGTGAATGCCCCCGGCATTGCGATGGTCGCATTTCCCCTGCTTGCCGCTCGCATCCTGGCGATCGCGGGCAGTCTGGCCTTGTGGTTCTGGACACAACGGCTTTTGGCACGGCGCGCACCCGCCGCCGCCGAGGAATCCGGTGTGATTTGCGATGGAATTCATCGCCTCACCGCCCGGTTCAACCGCCGCCTGCTTGACAATCCACGTCGCGCAAACGCGCTGCTTATCTCCAGTTCGCTGGTCATCGACTTGCTGGGGTTCTATCTCCTGGCTTCAGCGATTTTCGGACCGACGATCCAGCCATTTCTCGGATTGCTGATGCTCTTCGCCCTGCGCCAATTCTGCCAGGCTTTTTGTCCTCTGCCTCCGCCGCCGGGGATGATCTGGCGCAGTCCCGGCTTTCCGGCCATACTGGTCACCTATGACACCTCCAACGATCTATTCTTCTCCGGCCACACCGCCATTGCCGTCTACGGCGCAGCCGTTCTGGCCACGGCCTTTGGCCCGGTCGGAATATTGCTGGGGACGTTGATTGCGTTATTCGAGGTGAGCGCGGTCCTGATCCTGCGAGCCCATTACACGATGGACGTTTTCGCCGGCGCGGTGACGGCCCTGTATGTCCATCGGCTGGCGATCGATTGGGCGCCGACCATTGACGGCTGGATTGCCCACGCCGTTGCCGCCGTGGCCCGGTGAAGCCGGGCTTTTTGCCGGGAAACGGACTTGTCCGCCGTTCGCTTCGGGGGTTGTTCCTACCTCAAACACACGACGCATACGACCACAACCCCTAAACAAACGGCCATCGTCAAAACGATGCAGCCGACCGCGAAATGCAGCGGTTTAATGCGATTCTGCTCCGTGGAATCTAAGAGGCTCATGTTCGGCGATCCTTGATTTGTGGCGGTTCCCAAACGTCCGATACATCAGTGTCGGCTTGGAGAGCGCAACGGCTGCACAAATTGAGGGGGCTGGTTTGTCCCGTGGACGCACGGTCGGTTTTCCCGTAACATCTCCTTTCGGAAACCAGCCCAACTGAATCCAGGTCTTTTCCACGGCAATGAGATGAGACATTTTGATTGCGTTGTGATCGGTTCCGGACCGGGCGGCCAGAAGGCCGCGATTCAGGCGGCGAAACTCGGCAAAACGGTCTGCATCATCGAAAAAAGCAACGTGCTCGGCGGCACGTCCATCAACA
>JBEKXM010000153.1:0-8869 GCA_049512115.1 Tepidisphaeraceae bacterium
CAGATACGTCAACGACTCCTCATCTCATGAATTAGGTGGACTACCCCGGCGCCGTCAGGCCGATGCGGTTTATCTACCGTTCACCTGTTGTGTTCCTGAACGCGACGACGGCTCCTGATACGCAACATTGCTAAAAATTTGACACTTTTTTCGTCGTCCCAAATCGGTTCGGAAGGCGAAATGCGATAACCATGTTCAACAGGAACGACTTACAACCGTTTAATAAACTAGCGAACGCTAATTTAATTTTGAAAAGTGTAAAATGTGTCAAATCCCGCCTAACGGCGGAACATGGGCTTCGACGCCTAAGCTGCATCTTGCAAGCGGATGGTTTGGGTCATACCTTTGGCGAACGCGGGACGTATGCAGGAATCCACGACCAAAGATTCGGCGGGCGGTCCGGAAAAGGCGACGCAAGCGCCAGGGTTGGCCGCGTTGTCGCCGGCGATGCGGCAGTATCAGCACTTCAAGAATCAATATCCGGGCTATGTCCTGTTTTTCAGGATGGGGGATTTTTATGAGATGTTCTGGGACGACGCCAAGCTGGCGGCCAAGGTGCTGGGGGTGGCGCTGACCAGCCGAAGCAGGGGCGGGCTGGGGGCGGAGGATGCGATTCCGATGGCGGGGGTGCCGTTTCATGCGGTGGATGGGTATCTCCGCAAGATGATCGCGGCGGGGCACAAGGTGGCGATCTGCGAGCAGGCGGAGGATCCCGCGCTGGCCAAGGGGCTGATTCGTCGGGAAGTGGTTCGGCTGATGACGCCGGGGACTTTGACGGACGATCCGCTGCTGGATGGGAAATCGGACAATTATCTGGCGGCGGTGGCGTTTGGGATCACCCGGGCGGAGGGATATCGGGCGGGGTTGGCGTGGGTGGAGCTTTCCACGGGCGCGTGCGTGGCGATGAGCGGGAGCGAAGGGCAGGTGCGGGATGAGATCGCGCGCCTGCATCCGGCCGAGGTGCTGGTGCCGGAGTTGCCGTCCGGACAAGCGCACGAATTCGCGAAGCAGGTTGAAAGCATCGGGTCGATCGCGATCACGGCGCGGCCGGGCTGGCAGTTTTCGCCGCATCATGCCAAAGAGCAGCTTGCATTGCAGTGGAAGATCGCGACGACCGCGGGGTTGGGGTTTGCCGATGACGATCCCGGCGTTTTCGCGGCGGCGGCGATGTTGTCATATCTGCACGAGACGCAGAAGACGGCGCTGGCGCACGTGCGGCCGCCTCACCGTCACATCGTCGAAAACCACCTTGCGGTGGACCCGGCGAGTTGGCGGAGCCTGGAAATCGAGCGGACAGTGCGAAGCGGCGGGACGGAGGGATCGCTGCTTGGGGCAATTGACCGCACCGGCACGGCGATGGGAGGGCGGCTGCTGCGGCAATGGTTGCGGACGCCGCTGGCGGAGCGGGAGCACATTGAGGCCCGGCAGTCGGCGATCGCGGCGATGCTCGAATCGCCGGCGGTGCTGTCGAAAATCGTCGAAATGCTCGACGAGGTGTGTGACATCGAGCGGATCATCGCGCGGGTGTCGCTGGGCCGAGCCAGCCCGCGGGATTTGGCGGCTCTGTCCCGGTGCCTGGGTTCGATGCCGGGTCTGCTCGATCGTCTTAACGAACTGCCCGCGGCCAAGGACGTCGCGCCGGAACTGGTGGAATTGAGATCGTTCTGCGCGGAGCGCGCCCAATTTCTTGCCGGCGCGATCAAGCCGGACCCGGCGCCGCATCTGCGTGAGGGCGGCGTCATCGAGGCGGGTTTTGATGCGGAACTGGACCGGCTGCGGCAGATCGGGCAGAGCAGCCACGCCTGGCTCGCCGAATATCAGGCCAGGCTCGCGGGGGAATCGGGGATCGCCTCCGTGAAAGTCGGCTATAACAAGGTCTTCGGATATTACATCGAAGTGACGGATGCGCACCGGGCGAAGGTTCCTGCGGCCTGGTCGCGCAAGCAGACGATCAAAAATGCCGAGCGATACGTTACCGAGGAACTAAAAGTCTTCGAGACCGAAGCGCTGGGCGCCCAGGATCGGGCGATCGCGCTCGAACAGCAGCTTTTCGAGCGGGTGCGGCAGGAATTGCTGAGTCACGTCGAGACGTTCGGGGAACTGGCGCAGGGCGTGGCGCGGGTGGACGTGCTGGCGTCATTGGCGGGACTGGCTCGGGAGCGGCGATATTGCCGGCCGGAGTTCGTCGAGGACCGAACCCTGGAAATCGTCGATGGCCGGCATCCGGTGCTCGAGCAGCAGTTGGGAAGTGAATTCGTCGCCAACGACGTGCGGTTCGGCGAGGAAGACACGCTGGCGCTGATCACCGGGCCGAACATGGCGGGGAAATCAACCTACGTCCGGCAAGTGGCGCTGATCGCGATCATGGCCCAGATCGGCAGCTTCGTGCCGGCGAAAAGCGTCAGGATGGGGCTGGTGGACCGGCTGTTTGCCCGCATCGGCGCCAGCGACGAAATCCACAGCGGGCAATCGACGTTCATGGTGGAGATGACCGAGACGGCGAATATTCTGAACAACGCGACCGATCGCAGCCTGGTGATTCTGGATGAGATCGGGCGGGGAACCAGTACGTTGGACGGCCTCAGTCTGGCGTGGGCGATTGCCGAGCATATCGCCCTGGAGGTGAAGAGCCGGACGCTGTTTGCGACGCATTACCACGAGCTGACGGATTTGGCGGAACGGTTCAAGGGCGTGCGGAACCTGAACGTGGCGGTCCGCGAATGGGAAGACCAGGTGGTCTTCCTGCACCGCATCGTCGAGGGCGGAACGGATCGGAGCTACGGGATTCACGTCGCCCGGCTCGCCGGGGTTCCGCCGGAGGTGTTGGAGCGGGCCAGGCAATTGCTTTCGGAGCTGGCGGTGCAGCACGTTGGAACGGCGAAGATTTTCAAGGGCCGTCGGACAGAGGATCGGGATCAGATGGAATTGTTCGTCGATCCGGCCAAGGAAATCGCCCGGACGCTGGCGGCGACGAAGCTGGAGGAACTTTCGCCCATCCAGGCGTTCGATCTGTTGCGCGAATTGAAGAAGCGGGCGACGTAGGTGGAATAAGCGCGTGGGAAAGGGCAGAGACAAACGAACGTTTCGCGCGGTCGCGAGGCGGCCCTGGTGGGCCGCGGCGATGCCGCTTGCCATTGGCCTGGCGTGCCTGGGTGGAGCAACCGTCGTGCTCGGGCGCGCCGGAGGTGGTGAGGGTTTTGGCGGCGGAGGCGGCGGGGATGGCGGCGGCGGAGGGGGCGGGGGCGGGATTGGCTGGCTGATCTATTTCTGGATCAGGTTCTGCATTGAATATCCTTACGTTGGTCTGCCGGTCACCGGGGTGGTCCTTTTGGTCCTGTACAAAAGTCACCAGGGCGGCTTGGCGGCCTATCAAGGAAGCGTCATCCGCCGGGGGGCGGATGCCGCGGATGACAATCGCGTCGGCGAAGCCGCGGCGGCGATGATGCGGGCGGACCCGGGTTTCAGCATCGACCGCTTCGCGCAGCGTGCGCGGCTGGCGTTCATGAAGATTCAACAGTCGTGGTGCGGGCAGGACCTTGGCGCGGTCCGGCCGTTCGTTTCGGACGGTGTTTACGAACGTTTTTCGTTGCAGATCGAGGAGCAGAAGGCGCTGGGGTATCGCGACCAGATGGAGCAAGTCGCGGTGGGTGCTGTATCGCTCGTGGAATTCACCGAGGGAAACGTCTTCGACGTCGCCACCGTCCGGATCGAGGCGCAGGCGGCGGATTATCGCGTTTCGCTGCACGACGGCCGACGGATCTCCGGTCCGGGCGCGGTTGAGCCGTTCGTGGAATTCTGGTCATGGGTTCGGCGGCATGGATTCAAAGGGGATTCATCCAAGCCGGGGCTGATCGAGGGAAATTGCCCCAACTGCGGAGCGGCGGTGGAAATTAACCAGTCGGCCAAGTGCAAGAATTGCCAGGCGATTCTTCGCAGCGGCGAATTTGACTGGGTTTTGACGGAGATCACGCAGCAAAGCGAATGGCGGCGAGGGCGGCACGGTCTTGCGCCCGGCACGGCGGACTATCAGCAGAAGGATCCGGGTTTCAATCGGGCCGACGTTGAGGACAGCGCATCGGTGATGTTCTGGCGCAAGGCGATGTCCGATCGGGTCGGGAAAATCGATCCGCTGCGGAAGATGGCGACGGAGGAATTCTGCGCGGCTTACGCCGGCGGCCTGAGGCCGGAGGCGGATGGATCGCGGGCATACTTCGGCGACTGCGCGGTGGGCGGGGCACATTTGCTCGGAGTGGTTCCCGGTGCGGCGCAGGATTCCGCGGTCGTGGAGATCGCTTGGGAAGGCGAGCGCATGATTGCACATGCCGGCCAGACGCCGCAAAAGACGGGACAACGCATCCAAACCCACAGCCTGTATATCCTGACGCGAAAGGCGGGGCTTACGAGCGATCCCGGCTATAGTATTTCGTCGGCGCATTGCCCCAATTGCGGCGCGGCGATTACCAGCGATACGTCGCCCGGGTGTTCCTTCTGCGGAACCGTGCTGAACGACGGAACGCGCGGATGGGTGCTGTCAACGATCACATCGGCTGCCTCCGACCTGGGCCGGCAATGGACCGCGGGGATTGCTACCGCCGCCGAAGGAACGGTTGCGCATCAAAAAACCATTTCCCGCGTGGGGGTGCTGGCATGGACGGTGAAAATGGTGGCGGCCGATGGAACGGTGGACGCCAGCGAACGGGAAATTCTGCGATCCTTGGCCGCCAAGTGCCACGTCGAACCGATACGGCTCGATCAGATGATCGAGATGGCGCTGGCGGGCCGGCTGGGAATTCCCGACCCGCCGGACAAGGAGACGGCGCTGGTCTGGCTGACCACGATGGCCGCGACCGCGATGGCCGAAGGGCGCCTGCGGCCGCAGGAGGCCAAAATCCTCTCGCGGGCGGCGCAGCGGTTTGGATTCACCAATTCGGATGTCAACCGCCTTCTGCGACAACAGTACGCCGTGCGCTTGGGCAGGGCCAGGGCGGAACTGCGCGTGGCGCGACAGCGGCAGGGGGTTGAGCGATAATCATACTGAATTTGCGGGCGAATCTCGCCAAAACGGTTTTGCAAAAAAGAGCTTTTTTTGCATTTTTGGCTGGTTTTTGGGGCGCTGACAATGACGCGGTTTTTGATAGCGCCAGGGCCGACTGTGTCAGCGTCAGCGCGGGAATCTGAGTGTTTTGCGCATTCGGAATGAAACCGCGGATTTCACGGATGACACGGAATATTTACCGCCCGCTTCGCTGGAGAATGCCGAGGACCTGGAGTTGGCTTTGCCGACAACATCGCTACCAAAAGAAAAAGTTCGCGCGGAGGCGCGGAGGCGCGGAGAATTGAAGGGGGCCATTTGGTCCATTTTTGCCTTTCTCCGCGTCTCCGCGTCTCCGCGCGATATCTCTTTTTGTTTGCGGCTATGCCGCGCTGCGCAATCCGCAGCGAGTGTGAATTCTCCGGGTGAATGAACATCATAAAACCACTCTTGCAGGGTGTGCCTTGGGGTGGTGGTGACAAAACCCCCGTTTTGGATGGCGCGGCGCGGGGTTTTGTCACCGTCACCGGGGGGAGTGAGTTAAATTTCCCCGGCTCCGTCAATTTGTCTGCACCGCGTGTTTCCCGCAGAGCAAGCTCGGCGGGCTTTTGGGCAAAAAAGTACCTTCCTCTATATTTAAGGCGAACAGGTGAAAGTTTTAGACCTGTTTTTGGGAAAGCGCGGTTTTTTTGGAATTAATTTTTTGACGGGAGTGGGGATGTGGGGGAATGGGCGGGGTTAATGGCTTATAAAACGAAGTCGGGGGCGCAGCCCGCGTTGAGTAATCCGCGCAATTTGCGGTGAAAACTAACGGTAAGTTGGATGGGACCTTTTTGCCGTTCTGCTGGGTCGAACTCACGAACGCCTCGTCTTCTTGATGGCATCCGTCAAGCACGGAATCCATCGCTTGTATCCCCACCCCGGCCACGCCGGATGATTAATCGGAACCGTAACAATATGCGAGCTTTTCATTGTGGGGCATTTCTCAACATAACTCCACAGTTCCTTTCCGAGTACGAGAATCAGGTCGGGGCGATGAATGCAGACAACCTCACCAAAGGCATTGGCGTTTTTTGAGTCCTCCCACACCTCCTTCGTTGGACGGATTCCGGGCTTTTCGGCAACGTATTCCTGAATGTAATTGTAAAACAACATGTTCTGCCAGAAGGCGTGGCGTTCACAGCGGTTCGCCCAACGGTCTTCTGCGGCCTTTAGGAATAACTGCGCCGTCCTCGGGAAAAGGCGACTTCGGTAGCCTTTGTCTTCGCAATTGACGACCCTCCCAACCACCGTAATGGTGAAGCCGGCTGGCTTTGCTCCCTCCGTGTCGTAATGACTTTCCCCCAATACCATTGCACGGAATCCCCAAGGCGAACAATCATAGCGTTCCCCCACCCAAGGATGAAAACGCGCATACTTGTATTTGCTCATATCATTTCTCCCAACGTCTGGGATGAATGTCCCATTCAATTGGTTCCGCTTGCCCTCATTTGTTGACAGAATCACTCTGTCGATGTTGCTGCCTCTGCCGACGAACGTCGTCGGCGAATCAACATCCCAGCGCCAGCGATCAGCAGCAGTGAACTTGTTGTTGGCTCGGGAACCACCGCGGCAATGCCCATCGGGCCCTCCAACGATATGAGGCTGGCGTTTACCACGGTTCCCGATGTCGTGTATTCGCCAACCGTTCCATTGGCGATGTAATCCGTGACAAACAGGTCCGATCCAGACACGGCAATGTATTCCGGATAACTCAACCCCGAGACTAAGGAGGCATTCACCGTGGCTCCCGAGGTCGTGTATTCGCCGATTGTCCCGCTGTACAAGTCCGTGACAAACAGGTCTGATCCAGACACGGCAATTCCGATCGGGTCATCCACCGAAACCAGTGCGTCGTTCACTGTGTCTCCCGATGTGGTGTATTCGCCGATCGCGCCCGATCTCGCGACAAGCAGGTCTGATCCAGACACAACAATTCCGGCTGGGGAATCCAACCCCGAGACGAGGGAAGCGTTAACCGTTGCTCCCGATGTGGTGTATTCGCCGATCGTGCCTTTGTTGTAGCTGCCGTTAAAGCTCGTCACAAATATGTCCGAGCCGGACACGGCAATCCCGGTCGGATCATACAACCCCGAGATTAGGGAGGCGTTCACCACGGCTCCCGATGTGGTGTATTCGCCGATCACGCCGTTGTTCGAGTTGTTGCCACCGGGGAACACGACGAACAGGTCTGGTCCAGACACGGCAATGTCAAACGGCTCATCCAACCCCGAGACCAAAGAGGAGTTTACTGGTTCTCCCGACGTGGTGTATTTGCCAATCGTGCCATTGCCGACGCTGGTGACAAAGATTTGTCCGCGCGCGGTTGTGGGTATGAGTGCCGCTCCCACCCATAGGACCAATGCCATGATGGACACGGCACTTAAACGGAATCTACTGCTGGCGAGCGGCAGAATGGTTTTGCGATTCATGGCTTTCCCTTTCCTTTCGTGGGTTGAAAATCGGTCGTATTGCCAAAGACCAAGGCGGGCGCGAAACGCTTCGCGGCCCGGTGACGATCAAAATGACATGGAAAACTGCCGGTTCAAAGATATGAAGCCCCAACGAAAAGGCAATTTAATTGTGCTCCAAAATGCAACTTATGGTGAAATTTATTGACGCGGCGTTTTCGCATTGCGAGACATGATTGTCGTCAATTAAGAATTCTCAAAGGCCGCACCATGGCGGGCTGGCCCCGGTTCGTTTCGCGACCGTGGTCGGCTATGGGAGTCTCGGATGGTAAGCCTTCAAATCTATTCAGCCGACACCGTTCCTGGACGACCCCTCCGCGCCTCAGCGCCTCAGCGCGAGAACAATTAATTCATAAAGACTTGTCTCGCGCGGAGGCGCGGTGGCGCGGAGAAGACAATGGGGAGAATTCGAGAATTGAATGGTCGCTATGCGAGTGAGGTACAATAGCTGCTTAACCTCGGCTGCGAATTGATGAAGGACGGCATTGCCCACGCGGTGAACGGCCTGAAAGTTGATCCGTTGCTCGGCGCCTCCGCGCGAAATCGAATGATTCAGAAAGAGGTATCTCGCGCGGAGGCGCGGGGGCGCGGAGAAGACTGTGTGAGGAATTCGAGGATTGAACAATCGCTATTTGGGCGAGGTACAATGGCACAATCGAATCGCCAGGGATTGCCTCGGCGTCATGCCGATCGGCTGCGGAGGGCCCATGAACGTGAATGAGATTGGGACAATCATTCTTGAAGGCGCCATCGAGGTGCATCGAAATCTGGGTCCCGGCCTTCTGGAAAGCGTGTACGAGGCGGCGCTGGCTTATGAGTTGAGCGCACGGGGGCTGATTGTACAGCGACAGGTTCCCATCCCCGTGCAATACAAGGGAATCAAGTTCGACGAAGGTTTCCGGGCCGATCTCGTAGTCAATGATGCCGTCATCGTCGAACTTAAATCTGTGGAAAGTCTTTCAAAGGCCCACCGCAAGCAGATTCAGACCTATCTTCGCTTGACGGGAATGAAACTCGGCTATCTGCTCAACTTCGGCTGCGAGTTGATGAAGGACGGCATTGTCCGCGCGGTGAACGGCCTGGACGTTGATCCCTTCCTCCGCGCCTCAGCGCCTCCGCGCGAAATGGAATGATTCAGGAAGAGGTTTCTCGCGCGGAGGCGCGGTGGCGCGGAGGGGATGCGTGAGGCCGGCCATGATGGCCCGCGTCACCTGGCCTTGGCAACCTCCACGGCGAACGCGTAGGACGGGCCGAACATATTCGACCGGAAGATGATCCATTTCATGTCCGGCGTGAACGTGACGTTCGGCTCGAGGGCGTAGTGGTG
>JBEKXM010000154.1:0-8843 GCA_049512115.1 Tepidisphaeraceae bacterium
ATCATTCACGGACCGGGGAAAAAGTGTCACGGCTGCTCCTGGGGCCGGTGGTATGTCGCTTGCTTTGTTTTTAAGGACGTAACATCGAAAGGGATTTGCCCATGGAACACAAAACACGACTCGGCGGATTTGCCTCAATGGACCGACATAAACAGCGTGAAATTGCCCGCAAGGGCGGCATGGCGGCCCATCGCAAGGGAACCGCCCACGAATTCACGATCGAAGAAGCGCGCTTTGCCGGCCGCAGGGGCGGCCAGCAGGTCGCCGCCAACCGCGGCCACATGATCGAAATCGGCCGCCTCGGCGGTCGCCGTTCCGCCGAGCGGCGAAAAAACCGCGCCACGGCCAATATGCCGGAGCCGGTCCGGGTCGATATATCGCCCCCAATGCCTCAGGTTGAAGCGGGCGTCCCGGTAGATTCAGCGCCGCGTCAACCCGACGCACATTCCGACCAACCGCGACAGCTTGGCGCGATGGCGGACTGACTCAATCCGCAAGTCGAAAAAATGAATGCCGGGTGAGATTCTATAATGGCGCCTTTGGCGCCTTGGAGGACTTCAACGTCAATACGGCGACGACCAATAGGCCGGCGAGGCTCAGCCATGCCGCCAGCGGGCTGTTCACGACTTGGCTGACACTTCCCTCCGGCGATTGCTGAATCGTCAAATCCGCGTAGGAGTTGCCATCCGAGGTAGTTGACGGATCGGCCGCGCCCAGCAGGTCAGCGCCGGAGTTACCGTTGTCCCAATCCGAATTGGCCCCGAGTTGATTTCCAGAGTATTTGACGGTGGTCGGCGCGACGCCAAGCTGGGCGCTGGAATTATCGACCCCCGTATCCAGCGGCGGGGCAAGAACGTCCGAAACGCTTTCGAACGTCGCCGAGCCCGTCGGATTCACCCCCGTGAGTTTGAGCGGGACTCCCCGCTCGGGCGAAATTTGCCATCCGGCGGCTGTCGATGAATTCCTGCCCACCACGCTGATGGGCGTTGCATAGGAACGGGCGGCCCCCGCGCTCAAGATAAGTGACAGCGCAGCCGTCACCACTCTCGTGCACCAAGCGCTCATACTTCGAACTCCTTGACTCTCCAGGACACCAAACACGTACAATGGTCAGGCGCCTCGATTTGACGGCAGCGACGGGACTTTTCTCATTCCGCTCGCATTGCTCGCAAGCCACCCAGCTTGAGAGGTACAAATTGCCACCCATGTCCAGCCCCCTGGCGAGGGCCGAACGCACGCATTATAGCCCCCCTTATCTCTTAGTACAAACATTAAATGCGGTTAGGGTGGCGTTAGCGGCACTTCCGCATTAAAAGGGCGCCGATTTCCCGCCAATGGGCGGTTTTTCCCCGTTAAACCGCAAATCGGGAACGCACCACATATCCGGAACAATCCAAATGATTCCCGAACGAGCGTCATGCGTAAGTCTTTATAGGGATTATGATAACAAATAGAGGAGTCGGACTGTTTTTGGATTTCCGGCAGAGCCGCATCCGTCTCGGCCCGGGGCCAGACGCCCCGGCTCTATGTCTCAAGCTGACCCAGTACCTCAAACAGCGATCGCCGGCGGTTTGCCCATGCGTCGCTTTTGCACAATGTGATCTCTATTTTCCGGCCGGAGAATAGTCGGTTCCCGACACGGAGTTCCGCGAATCGCTCTTGTGCACGGCCTGCCGGGCGGTTGCCAACTCCGCCGCCAATTCGCCGCTCAGTTGTGTGCCGGGGGGGAGCAGCCCGTCGATCTGGGAGAGATACCGGATCGCCGCGTTAGGTCGGTTGCTGCTTGCGCACGCCGATGCCAGACCGATGAGGATGTCCAGATTCTTCGGATCGATCGCATGGCCCTTTTCAAAGGCGGCAATCGCGTCATCGGCGCGCCCTTCCTTCATCAGAATCCTCGCCAACGTGTCGAAGTAGTTGAACGCATCCGGATCGTTTCCATGGCTGGCGATCGCCTGGTTGACCAGGCCTTCAGCTTCCTTCAGCGAATCGGCGTCGTTGGATTGCCGCAAAAGATCGGCCAGATTGTTCTGGGCGATGGCGTTGGTGGGATCGAGCCTGAGGACTTGCCGATACGCTTGGCGGGCGGTTGCGGCGTCGCCCGCCCCGGCGCTGGCGCCGGCGTAGGTCAACCATTGCCGCGACCCCATCTTCGGCGTCTGCACGAAGGGCCTGAGCGCGTCACGCGCCAGGCCATAATCCTGCGGATAGCCCTGCTTGTCCGCGCAGGCCACGTACACTTCCGCCAGATCTTCCTGCTCTTCAATCGAATCGGGATTCAGCAGCGGCTTGACCTGAGCGATCCAGCTTCCCGAAGCCGCGCCATCCATGAAAGAGACCGGCGCCAGATCGAGCCACGCCATCCGCCACCGCGATTCATTCTGCGCCAGCGGTTGCAGCAGCGCCGCGGCATCGGACTGGCGACCCGCGCGAATCAACGCCTCGGAATAAATCGTCAATAACGCCTGATTATCATCCGCGTGCGCCCGGGCCTCCGCCACGTAGGGCGACAGCCGGTCCACCGCATCCTGCGGCTGCTGGATTTCCAAATCGGCCATGGCGATGAACTGGTCCGCCGACCGCGGATTCCCCATGATGCGCCGCCGCCATTCCCGCGCCGCGACTACCGCGCCGGCCCAGTTCCCCGTCGCCGCGTTCACTTCGGCCATCGTTCGCGCCGCATCCTCCAAACGGGGGAATCGCCCCATCGCCTTGCGGGCTATCGAGAGCGCTTGGGTCGGGTCGCCCGCCGACATCATTCGCCGGCTTGCCAGTTCGTACAATGGCTCAAAATCCGGATACTTCTCCAGCAGCGACCGAACCTGCGACGGCGTGGAGGCCGGGTCGGTCGCAATCGCGATCGAATCGTTCGCCGCGGCGCTTTGCGGATCGGCCGTCACCGCCTCGATCAGCGTTCCCATTTCATCCAGACGGGTGTAATTTGCCAGTTCCGCCACGGCCTTGGCGAGGTTCGCAACGGACTGATTCGCCGGCCAGCGCCCGGCCGCCTTGTCGAGGGCGCTTTGGGCCTTGGTCCAATCGTGCCGCCGCATCAGGAACCCAATCTGCCGGATGGATGCGCCCGGATCGTCTCCAGCCGATTTGACCGCGTCATCGTACAGCTTCCCCGCCGCCTCGACCGTTCCGTGTTCCTCCTCGAACGCGGCCTGGAGCAGTTGGCGTTGCCCGGCGGGCAGCGGCGTTTCAACCAGCCGGTCCAGGAACTTCCGCGCCTCGGCCAATTCGCCCTGCGCTGCAAAGAAATCCGCCGCTTCGCGAATCGTGTTCACGTCCAGCGTCTTGGCGTTGGCCAGATCGAAATAAATTCGCGCCGCGTCGTTCGGGCGGTTTTCCAGCCGGTACACCTTGGCCAGCGTCGCATCGTGAAGTACGTGGAAGGCTTCGCCTCCACTCTGGTTCGAGCTCTTCGGATATTTCAGCAGCATCTTTTCCGCGCGTGGCATGTCCCCCTCGGCCGCGAGGATCGTCGCTGCCGCCAGGGCCAAATCCGGCGGCAGGTTGCCTATCGCCTGTAGTTTGTCGAACACCACCTGCGCTTCGTCCCTCTTATCCGCATTGTGCAGGGCCTGGAGCAGCGCGAACTGCGCCTGCGGCGATTGCGGCGCCAACTCCGCCGCCTTGCGCCACTCCCCCAACCCGCCGGTGAAGTTCTTCAGCCGGTCATACGCCGTCGCCAGCAGGACGTGCGGCATATATGCGTCGGGGTTCTGGGTGGTTACCCCGGTCAGCAGCACCACCGCCTCGGTTGCGTCCTTCTCGGCTCCGCTGCCCGACAGCAGCCAGCGCGCATACGCCGTCTTCCATCCCAGCGCCTCTTCTCCCGTCAGTGATTTCACGCGGTCGATGGTCTGGCGTATGAAGTCGCGATCCGCCCACGCGGAATTGCCGCCGGTCAGAATCGCCGATTGAATCCCGATGTCGTTCGGATACGTGTTGCCGAGCTTCTCCCACGCGGCGGCGGCGCCGGGATCGTGCGACACTTCGCGGTATTGGCAAATCGCCCGATCCCAATACCCGGCGTCGTCGGTGCTCTTGCTCTTCTGCTTCGCGTCCAGCAGCAATTTCAGGCCGTCCGCCGCTTGCCCGGCGTTGAGCAATTCCATCGCCCGGGCATAGGCCAGCCGCGGAGTCAGCCCGTATTTCGCCTGGATCGCCGCATAAATCGACTGTTCCATCCCCAGCTTCGCCGCCCGGCTGGCCTGCACCAGGTCCATCAGCAACTCTTCCCCGCCGTCCCCGGGGTTTTTGCACGCCCCCTTGATCGCATCGATCGCCGCGTCCCGCTGGCCCGTCTGCCACAGCAGGGCGACGTAAATCGGCAGCGTCTGCGGCTCGTTGGGAAGCTGCGCCTGAAGTTGCTTCACTTCATCCATCAGCGCCGTCGTATTGTTCGCATCGGGCGAGGCCAGCAGGCTGGCGTAACTCACCTTGATGTCCGCGATCGCCGCCTGGAGATTCACCGATCCGGCCGCATTCGTTCCCGCCAACCGGGCCTCTTCCGCCGCCTGTATCGCCTCCGGGCTGCCGCCACGCCCTTCCTGAACCAGCAGCAGCGATAACTGAGCGTGCGGCTCCGACCAACTCGGCATCTCCTGGCAAGACCGGCGGAATGCCTGCAACGCCAACTCGCTTTCACCCAGTTTCGCGTATGCGTCCCCAAGCAAGAACGCCACGTAACCATTGTCCGGCGCCGCCGCTTGCGCATCGCGGTACTGCGCCATCCGCGTCTTCAAATCCTCCGGCGGGGCGCCGTATTGCGCCTTCAGCGTCGTCGCCCACGCATACGCCGCTCGGTCGTCCGCACCCCGCGCCGCCAATTGATCGACCAGCGCGTTGGCATCCTTGTCCTGCCCCATTTGAAATAGCGCCAGCGCCTTGTACGCGATCAGCGTCGCATTGGCCGTCGGTGATGCCGCGTCCAGGGTTTTCAGCCGCGTCACGACGTCCGAAAATTTCCGGTATTCCCAAAGCCGCACGATCAATTGCTGCGTCAATTGCGGATCGTTGAATTTGGCCGCCGCGCGGTTCAGCAAATCCTCCGCCACGCCGAACTCGCCCAGCGCGTCCAGCAGACCGATCGTCGTCCTCACGAATTGGCTGCTCGGCGGAGCGTCCTTGGCCGCGCTCAGCACCAGTGCCAGATATTCCTTCCGATCCGCCAGGGTTTCATCCGCCGTCTGAGGGCGGCTGCGGCCGAAGGAATACGCCCAGGCCTTGACGATCTTGAAGCGCGGATCGGTCGGATATTTTGCGCGAAGCGCGTCGGCATACTTCTGCATGTCCGCCGCCGGCACCCCCGTCGCCTGCATGATTTCAAAATTGATTCTCTGCATGTCCAGGTCCGTCGGCGCCAATTCGACGTACCGCCTGGCGGCCGGGGCGGCATCCGCGTATTTCTTCTGCGCCACGTTCACCTGGGCGATCGCCTTCAACGCCACCAGATCGTTTGGATTGCTCCGCAGAATGTCGTTGGCGCGCGCCAGCACGTCCGGCGCGAAGTTGGCATGCGCCGCTTCCATTTCCAGAAGCTGGTCCTTTGCCTGCGCGTTCTCCGGAACCAGCGTGCAATACCATTGCAGCGTCTTGATCGCCAGGACGATGTAGTCCTCGTTCTTCGTCGGCACTTTCGCCCGCGCGTTGGCGAATGCCAGCAACGCTTCCGGGTCCAACTGGTTGTGCGGCCGTTTCTGCTCGTGATTGATGTATTCCGAGAGCTTGTCAACCGCCGTCGGATAATCCCCCTTGCGATACGCCGCCATCCCAAGCTGCTTGTCCAGTTCCAGCTTGCCCTCGGCGATGCCCATGCGGTAGCTGTAAAGCCATGCGACGGCGCCGGAGAAAATCGCCAGGACCGTGATGAGGATTAAAACGCGGCGTTTGGTTTTCGGACGAATGGTCATGAGCGCGTCACCTTGCGGATGACCTGGATGATCGTCTTCCAGATGATCCAGAGATCGAGTCTCCAGGAACGATTTTCGACGTATTCAATATCGTACTTGATCCACTCCTGGAAGTCGGTTCCGCTGCGGCGCGTGCGATGGATTTGCCATAATCCGGTAATCCCCGGCCGCACGCTCAGCCTCGCGTCACGCCACGACGGGCAATACTGGTTCTCCCCGCGCGGGCTGGGCCGTGGGCCCACCACCGACATGTGGCCCAGCAGAACGTTGATGAACTGCGGCAACTCGTCGAGGTTGTACTTCCTCAGGTACTTTCCCGTTTTCGTCAGCCGGGGGTCCTTCTCAATGTAAAACTGCGGGCCGTCCGCCTCGTTCTGTGATTGAAGCTGCGCCCTCTGCTCCTCCGCGTTCTTTCGCATCGAGCGGAATTTGATGCAGGAGAATTCCCGTCCCCCCGCCGATTCACGACGGTGCGTGAAAAAAAACGGCCGGCCGTCATCCAGCCAGATCGCCAGCATGATCACCGGATAAATCCAAATCGTCATCAGCAGCACCGCGAGGCTGAAAACCTTGTCGAACCCGATCTTGCACCACAGGCTGATCGCCGTCAGGTCCTTCACCGCGGCTTGGCGCGTAATATCGTGCGGCTCGATGGTCAGCCACTGAATCTCCTCCGTCGGCGGGCGTTTTTCGGGATCGTCCCAGATAATCGCCGGACCCACGATGGTTGTTCCCCCGTCGATCCTCCGTCCGGCGCCCACCCATACCGGGCCGACGAACCGCGCTTCCGGATCGACCACGCTCTGGGGGTCCTTCCACACCTGTGGCTCAAACGGCTCGGCCCGGCCGATCGTCGAATCCGGGTGGTTCCATGCCGTCGTCAGATCACGCAAAAACGTCGCGATCTCCCGGTCCACGCTCCGGTCGAACGCGCTCCCGTCAATCGACAGCGTGCTCCGCTCGCGCTGCGGCGTGTAACGCCGCAACCGACGCCACCCCGTCAGCGGGTCCGGCGACGATTGCCACAGCCGGGCCACTTCGCGCTCCGGCGTCAGGACCGCCCGCGCCAGCCGCAGGTCCTCCGAACCGTCGTACAGTCTTTGAAATCTCAGGAACCGGTTGTGCCCATCGGTGATTACTTTTTCCCGGTATCCCCGCTCACGCCGGTCGTGCAGCCGCAAGAACAATACCTGCGGCTTCAGCCAGTTCAGAACGTCGATGACGCTCGTCATCCGGAACAGCACCAGCGAACGCGGATCGGTGAGAAGATACAACTCGGCGTGATCGACGATTTCAGAGGGCTCGCCCTGCCGGACCACCTGGATGCCGTGCGCCGCCCAAAACCGGTGGTGGAGTGCAACCGGGTCCAACCCCCAGATGGTGCGCGCTTTCCCCAACGACGGCCGTTCCTGGGCCGCGGCGAGCGAATCGCTGGCTGTGTCCAATGCGGTCATAGCTGCCAACCGTCAATGGTCGAGTCCCGACGACGCCGAACGCACCGACGACGCGACCGCTCGCGCCACGGGACCGATCGCCTCGTTGCGGCGGCCATCCGTGCCGGCCGGAACCGAGCCCAGTCCCAGGCGATTGGTCGATCGCTCGAAATCGTGCGCCTGCGCCCGGTTGAATACCACTCCCGCCAGTCTCGCGCCGATCGCGTGCAGATGCGCCAACGCCCGATCCACCAGTTGCCGTTGCTGCCCGCGCGAAACGCACAGGACCACTCCGTCCGATGCCACCGCCACCGGAGACGCCTCGATGCTCCCCAGGATCGGGCCGGTGTCGATCAGGATCACGTCGAATTGCTTGCGGGCTTCGTCCACCAGCCGCCGCACCGCCGCCGGCGAAATCGTCCCCGTATATCCGCCCATCGCCTTGCCCACCGGCAGGAAGGACAAATCCGCCACGTCGGTGGTGCGGATGAACGGCGTGATGTCGCGCGCCGCCATGGCTTCCAGCACCCCGTGCTCGGCGTTGACGTTCAGCCGCGCCGTCAGCCCGCCCCCGATCATGTCGCCATCCACCAGCAGCGTGCGCGATCCGCTGGCGGCAAAGCTCAGGCCCAGCGCCAGCGTCAGGCTGGTCTTGCCGTCCCCCGGCGAGGCGCTGGTGATCGTAAACACCCGCTTCTCGGTGTTGTGACCCGTGATCTGCAGGATCGTCCTGATCTGGTGCACGCAATGCGCCGCCGTCGCCGCCTGCGACGGGTCCGTAAGCAGGTCCGGCAAATTCGGCAGGATCCCCAACAGCGGGATGCCCCCCAGGTCCGTGTTCGCCTCGTCGCTGTAGCGGAAGCGGCCATCCAGCACGCCCACCAGCATCACCACCAGCATCGGAAGCAGCCCGCCGCCCAGGAATCCCATCACGCCCATCGCTTTACGCTTGTCGGTGGAAGGCAGGCCCGGGGGGATCGGGTTGCTGATCACGCGCATCTGGTTCCCGTTCATCAGGTCGCGTATCGACTGTAGCTTTTCGTATGCCGCATTCGCGATGTCCAGACCCTGCTGCGCGTGAGCCATGTTGGCCTTCACGTCGCGAATGAACTGCGAGTATTTCCCTACGTCGGCGCACAGCGCCTTTTGCCTTTCGAGCTGCTTTGTCAAATCGTCAATCGTCACCTTCAACGCCACGATTTCCGCTCGAACCGACGTCAGCCCCAATCCCCCGCCTTCCGGATTGAGCCGATAGCCCTGGCTGACGCTCTGCACGTACGCCTCGATCTGATGATCCCACACGCTCAGGTCGGCATGCCGATTCTGCATGCGCGGATTGGCGTCGCCGATGCCCTCGGCTTTCATCCGTTCGATGTCCATCGCGATTGCGTCGCGCTGCGCGCGCATCCCATTCAACTTCCCGCCGTCTCCCGCCGCGATCTGCTCTTCCGTTAGGGGCGTGGGCTGCGTGGCGGCGCCGCCGTCCGTC
>JBEKXM010000155.1:0-8765 GCA_049512115.1 Tepidisphaeraceae bacterium
GATCGAAGAGATATTGATGATCCGGCCCCAGCCCTGCTCGACCATCATGGGGGCGACGCATTTGCTGACGTTGAACGGGCCGTTCAGGTTGGTCTCGATCACCTCGCGCCAGGCGTCGTGGGTCAGCTTCAGGAACGAGCGGTCGCGGGTGATTCCGGCGCAGTTTACGGCGATGGAGATGGGACCCAGGTCATTCAGGATGGCGGCCACCATCGCGTCCACCTGAATGGGGTCGTTGACGCCGGCTCTATACGCCTTGGCGCGGACGTTGCGGCGTTCGATTTCCTCGACCACCCGCGCCGCTGCCTCGGCTTGGGTGTAATAGCCGATCGCCACGTCGGCGCCCTCGTCGGCCATTGCCAAAGCGATAGCCCTGCCGATTCCCCGTGAGGCCCCCGTTACGAGACACACTTTGCCTTTGAGTGTGCGCATAAGGAGCTCCTTTGAATTTTTTTGCGGGCTCGGAATTCCGGCGAGGGTTCGATGTGATCGGACTCCGCATTCCGATCCCGGCAACTTCTGTTTTTGCAGCCTGACCCTTTCCCGCGGGGATGGAATCGGGATTAACCCGGAGATCGTCGTAGGAAAAGCACCTATCTGGCGTTATGCGGGAAAGTTGGTGCAATCGCACCATTTACGCAAGCGGGTGGGGGACATGAGATTGCGCCGCGGCATTTCGTTCCCAGGCCGCAATGTCGCTCTCGAAATATCGAATCCGAACTTTTTTGTATTCGTGGGTTGAAAAGAGCGCGGCGTAGCGATCGATGCCCGTCGCCGAGGCAATGGCCTTCAGGATGATGGCGCCCTCGGCGCGGCGGCGCGCGTGAATCATGGTGTAGAGGTTGTAAGGCCAATCCTGGTAGGTGGGGCGAAGGTAGCAGTGGCTAACCTGAGAAAACCCGGCGGCGACGGCGCCGAAAGCATCCTGCCGTTGCGGCGGGACGATCCACACGCCCATGGCGTTGGCATCAAACCCGAGCTGGCGATGGCGAAGGACCGCGCTGAACCGCCGCATGATTCGGCGGAGGCGAAATTGCTCGGCCACGGCGAGAAGTTCATCGACACTGACGGCAAGCTCCCGCGCCCAGGCGTCAAACGGGCGTTGGACGATGGGAAGATCCCGCTGGAGCACGCGCACGAATTCGATTTCGCGCTGCGAGAGCGCGACGGCCGGAAGATGGGCCACGGGCGCTGGGGCAACTTTCCCGGATGGGGAATGAGGGAGGTCTGATGCGCCGCGGTCCAAATCCAGCTTGACGCCGATCTTGTACATCTTGAGGGTCGGCAGCAGCCGGGTGGCGACAGCGGCGCTGCGCCGGTGAAGGATTTGCGCGGTGGCTTCAAGACCCAGACGGGTGTCGGGAGGGACGGCCAGGGTGTACCACAGGTTGTATTCGTGATCGCGGCGATAATTGTGCGAAACGCCGGGATGTTCGTTGATGGCCGCGGCCGCGGCGGTCAGGCGATTTTCCGGCACTTTGGCGGCCACCAGAGTGGACTGATATCCGAGAGCACCGCTGTCGAAAATCGCTCCGATCTGGCGGATGGCGTTGTGCGGGCCGGTTCTCAGCGCGCCGAGCCGCTCGAGCACGAGCGATTCCGGCAAATCCAGGTTTCGGGCGATGTCCGCAAACGGACGAGGCGAGAGGGGAACCTGCTCCTGCACGGCGGCAAGCAGTTGTTCGTCGGCGTCATGCGCGGGAGGGGCGGACATCAGCGACTCATTGTACATAGTCGTTGCCGGGGGATGAATCGCGATCCTCATGGCGGGTATTGGCCGCATGGAGAGCGCCGGCGAGCGCCAGCATGGCCGGGGTCGGGCTATGGCGCAGGCTGTGGACGCAGGGATGCATGAACTTTCCGACGAGCCGGTCGACCCCTTGCGCGATCGCCTGTTTTTGCGAGTCGGTCAGGTCCGGGCACTTTCGCAACAGCCGATCCAGTTCATCGTCGCGAACGCTTTTGGCATCGCGATACATCTGGGCGATGATCGGGTTGAGGCGGACGTCGTTGAGCCATTGGATAAATGCGGTCACTTCCTCATCGAGAATCCGTTCGCATTGCTCGAGGGCGGCGGCGCGGTGATTCTGGTTTTTGGTGACGATGCGGCCGAGGTCGTCGATGTCGTAGAGATAGACGCCTTCCAATCGCGCGATCTCGGGATCGACGTTGCGTGGCACGGCCAGGTCAACGATGTAGATCAACCTGTTTTGCCGCTGTTTTTGTATCTCGCGCATGCGCTGGAGGGTGAGAACGGGTTGGGCGCAGCCCATGGCCATGAGGACGATGTCCGCGTCGACCAATTGGCGTTCAAGCTGCTCGAAGGGGGCGGCGGCGGCGTGGCAGGCCTCGGCGAGAACTCGCGCGTTGCTCAGCGTTCGAGAGATGACGACAAATCGGGGGGTCTGAGGGCTGGCGGCCAGATGCTGACAGACGAGCCGGGCTACTTCGCCGGCGCCGACCACGAGAGTTTGTTTGTCGGTGAAATCGGAAAAGATGCTTCGGGCGACGTCGACGGCGACGGAGGGGACGGAGAGCCTTCCTTCGGCGATGGCGGTCCCGGCGCGGGCGCGCTTGCCGACTTCAAAGGCATGATGAAACAGGCGATTGAGCACCCGGCCGGTCGTGCCCTGCTCGCAGGCGAGGGTGTAGGCTTGCTTGATCTGGTTGACGATTTGACATTCGCCAAGGACCATGGAGTCGAGCCCGCTGACAACGCGGAAGAAATGTCGGCAAGCCTGTTCGTCGGAGAACGTGTACAAATATTGTTTGAACTGTGCGGCGGGAAGATCGCGGGCCTCGGCGAGGAAGCTGACAATGTCGGCGGCGGTGGGCCGGTCGCCCTCGGCAGCGACGAGGACCTCAACGCGGTTGCAGGTGCTGAGGATCGCCGCTTCGCAGCCGGGGAATTGCTTGCGGAAGAACATCAACGCGGTGGAAACGCCGTCGCGGCTGAAAGCCAACTGCTCTCGTATCTCCACGGGCGCGGTGCGGTGGTTGAGGCCAACAAGAACGATACTCATGGCCGGCCTCCATTGGTTGTGCGGACGAGCAACTGACGGCGGGCGACGGCGCGGGCTTCGAGCCACAATGAAGCGGCATAGCCCCACAGGAGGAGTAATCCGATCGCATAGGCCGCGATGACATAGTCGTTCATAACGCACCGTCGGTAAATCTGATCGCCTTGGCGCCGGCCAGGAACGGCCCAGTGGGGATATTCTTGGGAGAATTGGCCGGAACGGAATTCGGCGCGGCGGAAGCCGTCCGGTTGAGAACAAATCGGGAGAAGACCAAACCAGCGGCGAGGAGCGTCACCGGCACGAACGACGCCGCCAGAGTCAGTTTCATGGCCGGTTCCAGTTGGACGGAGCCGGGGTGGATATCCGGCAGCAATCGAGCGGACAACCAGACGAGGGGAACGTCGAGAAAAGCAATGATGGCGTAGACCGATCCGATGATGGCGCGGCGTTCGCGGCCTTCGACGGAAGCCCGAACGACCAGATAGACGACGTAGAGAAGAAAGAGGATGAGGCTGAAGGTCAAGCGGGGGCTCCAGGTCCACCAGACGCCCCAGGCGGCGCGGCCCCAGACCATGCCGGTGGCAAGGACGACGGCGCACAATTGAACCGCCACGCGAGCGGCGGCGGCGGCCAGGTCGTCCCACCATCCCTTGCGTTGCCACAGATAGGCGATGCTGGCCACAAAGGCGGTCAGGCAGGCGAGAAACGTGTTGATGGCGACGGGCAGATGCAGATAGAAGATCTTCTGGATTGCGCCCATGGACCGTTCGTCCGGCGTGTAATGGAAGATCAGGAGGAGGTCGGCGGCAAAAAGCAGCGCGAGGGCGATCCAGAAACTTCGAACGAGTTTGGATTGCGTGCCGCTCATGAAATCAACTCCGTTGCTCAAGGCTCGAGGACCAATTCAAACATCAGCCAACTGGCCGTCAGAAAAATCGCATCGAACGCAACCAGGACTCCCAAGCCCATTCCACCGACCGGCAAACCGTCGCGGAACTGGTGGATCAGCAGTTGCGTGGAGGCGATTACCATGGGCAGGGCGACGGGAAAGATCATCATCGCCAACAGCCCACCCTGCAGCCTCGTCGAAGAGACCACAGCAGCGAACAACGTGCCGATGGCGGCGAAGCCGATGATTCCCAGTGCCATGACGGCGGCGAAGGTGAGCGGGGCCGCGGAAAGATCGAAAGAAAAGAACAGAACTCCTGCTGGGGTAATGACTAGCGCGACGGCGGCCATCAGGGTAAGATTGCTGGTGAGCTTGGCCAAATAAAGGGTTCCACGGCTGATGGGAGTGAGCATAAGGGCGGCCAGCGCACTTTCGGAACGCTCGACGGCCATGGTTTTCTCAAAACAGAGAACTCCACTGAAAAGGTAAGCTACCCAAAGCACTACAGTTGCGCCAAACCCCACGGCCGCCCCACCGCCCAGACCCAGGCCCAGAACGACGACAATGAGCAATCCCAGCACGATCACCAGGCCGATGGTTTGGCGGCTGCGCGCCTCGATCTTGAGGTCCTTGCCGACCAGGAGAAGAAATTGTTGGGCAACCAGCGGCATAAAAGTTCTTCAATCAGCGAACGACCATTTCTCCGGGTTGAAATCGCGCATCGCTTCCAGCCAGCTCGGCGAGAATTCCGGGCGCATCGGCGACCCGGGCCGGGCGATCGATGGCGACCGTTCCAGCGCCGAGGACGATGACGCGCTCGGCCAGCCGCAGGCTTTGCAAGACGTCGTGATTGACCATGACAATGGTCTTCCCGGCGGCGTGCAGGTCGCTGAGAAGCCGCTCGACCGCCGCGGCGCCGGGCACGTCCAGCCCGGCGAAGGGTTCATCGGCCAGGACAAGGTCCGGCTGGTGGACCAATGCCCGGGCGATGGAGACGCGCTGGCACATTCCGCGGCTGAAGGTTTTGACCGCGTCATCCGCCCGATCGGACATGGCGACGATCGACAGGAGTTCCTCGGCTCGTCGCCGGGGAGCCTGGACGCCGTACAATCGGGCGAACAATTCGAGGTTTTCGCGCGCGGTCAGATCGCGATAGAGCATGGATTGATGCCCGATCAAGCCCAGACGTGCCCGCGCCTGGACGGCATGCCGGGGGACGTCCAGGCCGAACAATTGAAGCTGCCCGGTGGTGGGCGGCATCAGAGTGGCAAGGATTTTCAGCAATGTCGTCTTGCCGGCCCCGTTGATCCCCAGGATCGCGACAAATTCGCCGGCGGCGATGGACAGGTCGATTGAGTGCAACACCGATCGTTCATCGATCGTCTTGCCGAGGTCGGCGGCGCGCATGGCCAACGGCGCGTGATCTGTTTCTGTGAATGAGGATGAAGAACGTGGAGCAATCATAATTCACCGGAGCGCGCCGGCCGTCACTCACTTGACTCATCTCTTATTCTGCACTTGAGCTGACTTGGGATGCTTCAAGAGAGTGATCGTCGTTCCCACGAGCAGGATCGCGATGGCCCCGCCAACCGCGATCGCCTTTGACGCGATGGAATTGTCGGCCAGAGGTTTTAGTTTTGGCGTCTGGACGGAAGAAACGGGTAGCACCGATGCGGCGGACTTCAGACCGCCGACGGTCAACGCAATCGTCTGTCCTTCGCTGAGGGATCTGGCAAAGTAGCAGCGGGTCTTGGGCCCCTTTTCATCCAGTTGCTGGGCGCCCATGGCTTGCAGGGCGGGCGCGTCAACGGTGGTTCCATCTTCGGGGACGAAGACCAGGAGATGTCCAACGCTGGCGGGCGCCGTAACCGACAAGACGGCTTTGTTGTCCACGGCGGGAATGCGGTACTGAAGTTCGTATCGGTCCTCACCGGGGATCAGGGGTTGTTTGCTGAAGAGTTTGCCATCGGCAACGAAGACCGCGGCGCCGTCCAAGGCCCCGCCGACTTTCAGGTCCCTGGCATCCGCCGGCAGGGTCAGGCAGAAGGTGGTCCGCACGCCGTGTGCATCGGCCTTGCCGATCCAGGCGCGATCGCCGGTTGACTGAATGGAGAGCATCTCGGTGACGTCGATGCCGGCTGCCGATGGATGGATGATGACATGGCGCATCGTGACGGACCAATTGGGAGTCTGATCGGTCGATTCGAAGATTGGAACATCGAGTTTCAGCGTGGAATGATCGGGGTCCATGAGATCGCCGGCGGTGGTGAAGACGACGCCGGCGTGAGTGATTTTGACGACGGGCTGGATTCCAAAGCGGACGGGAAGCCCGGTGATCTGGAGCGTGCCGGCGGCATTGAGATGGGTGTCCATGTGATCGAGCAGTTGGCCTTTGACAAGGAATTCGATGTTGACGGGGTCGGCGCCGATGGCGGGACCTTTCGGCGTGCACTGGACCGCGTGGATATTCAAAGTTCCGATCTCGCAAGGCTGAGTGCTGGCCGGAGTGGTCTGGCCGGCGGAATTACTCGCGGGACAACCGGGAGGAGGATTCGACGAATCGCCGGCTGGTAAAGCCGATGGATCGATCGCGGGATGGCCGGGGGGAAGATTGGGGGCGTCGGATGCGAAGATCGGATGAACCCGCGACGCCGGCTGGCCGGCCGCGGCGCAACCGGCGAGCATGCAAATGCCCGCGACGATCGTGGCTGCGAAAGTTCGTTTGATTGATTTCATAAAAGTCTCCGGGTTGCGGTCATGATTTTTTCGTTTGGTTACCGGGCCGCCACCGCGGGTCCGGGGATGCGCGCCCGCCGCCCGCGCGGCGTCGGGGCCTTGGGGATCTGTTGCCGCACGGGGGGCGCCAACTGGGCGGCCGGGGCTTTGGCGAACAGGGTTTCGACCCGAGGAATCAGGCAGATCAAGGCGCCGATCGTCAGCACCCATCCGCCTGCCCAGATCCAGCTCACCAGCGGATTCACAATGGCCTGGATTGCGACGTTTTGGCCGTCCTCGTCCCAGCCGGCGAGATTCAAATACAAGTCCCGCTTCCAGTTCGAACCGATGGCGACGACGCTGCTGGTCTGCTCTTCCCATTTGTCATAGACGCGTCGTTGCGGCTTGAGGGTGATGGAGCGGCCGTCGGAATCGGTGGCCGTGACGTTGGCTTCGGTCATCTGGTAATTCACGCCGCGCGATTGGGCGATGGAATTCAGCGTCAGCTTGAAGCCGGCAAAACCAGTCGAATGGGCGGGATTCAGTTGGAAGGTCTGGTTGGTGCTGAAGACGCTGGAGCCGGTCACGCCGATCACCACCAAGAGAATGCCCATGTGGACGAGTTGGCCGCCGTAGCGGCGATGATTGCCGTCGATCAATCGGAGCAGGGCCAGCAGGGGGCTTTCATCGCGGCAGCGAGCGATGAGCATGCGAGCGAAGTCAATCAGTGCGGCGGTGACGGCGGCGGCGGCAATGGCGGCACAAGCGACGGCCCAGGCACTGTGATACCCGCGGGCCCAAACGGCGGCGCCGGCGACGATAGCCGCCAAGGCTGGGATGAGACTTCCGCGTGCCAGCCGCCGGGCGGCTTCCTTGCCGTAGGTGAGCAGCGGCCCGATCGCCATCAGGGCGACGAGCACCAATCCGGCGGGAGCAACCACCTTGTTATAGAACGGAGGTCCCAGGGTGGTGCTGGTGCCGGTGACAACGCGGCTGATGACGGGGAAAACGGTGCCGATCAGCACAACCAGCGTCATACCGCTCAGCAGGACGTTGGTGGCGAGGAAAGCGCCGTCGCGGCCGATCAGGCCTTCCATTCTGCGTTGGGACCGCAGTCGTCGCATCCGCCAGATAATCAGGCCAACGGAGAAGACGACCGCGGCCAGAAGGAAGGCCAGGAAGAAGGAGCCGATGAGAGACTCACCGAAACTGTGGACCGAATCCACGATGCCGCTGCGGGTGAGATAGGTGCCGAAAATGCAAAGGACAAAGGTGACGGCGAGCAGGGCGGCGTTCCAGATGCGGAACATTCCGCGGTGCTGCTGGACCATGAGGGAGTGAATGAACGCCGTGCCGGTCAGCCAGGGGAGCAAGGAGGCGTTTTCGACGGGGTCCCAGGCCCAGTAACCCCCCCAGCCGAGTTCAACGTAGGCCCACTGGGCTCCCAGGACGATGCCGACGGTGAGGAAAAGCCAGGCGAACAGCACCCACCATCGGGTGGCATCGATCCAGCGGTCATCCTGTCGGCCGGCGAGCAGCGCGCCAACCATCAGTGCAAACGGAATCGTAAAGCCGGCATAGCCCAGGAACAGCAGCGGCGGATGGGCGATCATGGCCCAATCCTGAAGCATGGGATTCAGGCCGCTTCCGTCATCGGGAATTTCAGGGGAAACTGCGAAAGGATTAGCTGCGAAGAGGATCAGCAGGGCGAAGAACGCGCAGACAACGGAAAGGGTGGCGATGGTGGCGGCGGATTGCGAGATGGGCTGCTGGCGGTTCAGGGTGAAGACGGCGATGGTGCTGAGCACGGCGAGGAGGACGGCCCACAAGAGCAGGCTGCCTTCCTGACCCGCCCAGAACGCCGCGAGCTTGTATCCGGCAGGCAATGCCCGGTCGGTGAATTTTGCGACGTAATCGAATGAAAAATCACCGCCGAGGAGGGCAACGAAGAGCACGACCGCCGATGCGCACAGCATGATTGCCAGCGCGGCGATGGACCAGCGTGCGACGCCGAGAGCGCGGGCGGACTGGAATCGGGCTGAAACAAACGAAGCCAGAACGGCGACGGCGGACGCCAGCACGGCAAAGCTCAAGGCCATTTCACCAAGGGTGTTCACGGCGCCCTCGCTTTATCCATAGCG
>JBEKXM010000156.1:0-8753 GCA_049512115.1 Tepidisphaeraceae bacterium
GAAGCGGCCAGCATCGACGGCGCTTCCACTGTGCGAAAAATCTGGCACGTGACGCTGCCGTCCATTTCGCCGGTCATTTTTTTCAACCTCATCATGGGGATCATCGGCACGCTTCAGGTGTTCGCCACGCCGTACATCATGACCGGCGGCGGACCCGCACGAAGCACGTATTTTTATACCATGTATCTTTATGACAACGCGTTCAGTTATCTGAAAATGGGCTACGCCAGCGCGATGGCGTGGGTGCAACTGCTGATCGTGCTGGTCCTGACGGCGCTGGCAGCCTGGTCCAGCAAAAAATGGGTGCATTACTCGGGAAATTGAACGCGGCGAATACTTGCGGATACCGTTATGAGCTCGAATACTCCAAATCACGCATCGACTTTACAAGCAGCTTCGGGCGCCGTTCGACGTGGCAATCGGAAGGGTCGAGGCGGACGGCTTTTCGCTCACACGATGCTGGTCGCCATTGGTATCGCGGCGCTGCTCCCATTTGTTTGGATGCTCTCGACCAGCCTGAAGACGCTCCAGGCGACGACGGCTTATCCACCGACGTTCTGGCCAAGTCCGATTCAATGGCACAATTACGCGGATGTGTTCCGCCAAGAAAAGGCGAATTTTCTGCTGTGGACCCGCAACACGCTGGTGATTGAGGTCCTGGGCGTCACGGGCACGACGCTTTCCAGCGCCATCGTGGCGTATGGGTTTGCGCGACTTCGTTTTCGCGGAAGAAATGCGCTGTTCGTGCTGATGCTGTCGACCATGATGCTGCCGTTTCCGGTTACGATGGTTTCGCTCTTCTCCCTGTTTCGTTGGCTCGGAGATCACACCGGGATTGCATGGCTCGGAACTTTTAAGCCGCTTTGGGTGCCCGCATGGTTCGGATCGGCATTCAACATCTTTCTCCTGCGGCAATTCTTCATGACCATTCCGACCGAGCTTTCCGAATCGGCCCGCATCGACGGATGCAGTGAATTCGGCATTTTCTGGCGGATCATTCTTCCCCTGGCGCGGCCGGCGCTTGCGGTCGTCGCGCTTTTCGCCTTCCTGGCGATCTGGAACGACTTTCTCGGTCCATTGGTTTATCTGCAAAGACCCGAACAATTCACGCTTGTTCTGGGACTGCAAAATTTCCAAAGCAAGGCGGGGGGAACCTCGTGGCACCTGCTCATGGCGGCAAGCGTTCTCGTGATCATGCCGGCGATTCTGCTATTTTTCCTCGCGCAGAAAACATTCATTGAGGGTATTGCCACTACGGGAATCAAAGGATGATGGCGCTCATCGACGGAGCCGCGCACGCGGAGAAGGCGTCAGCGACAGATACAAAAACACCAATCCCACAATCAGAATTCCCCAGGCGATGTCCGGTTGGGTGCCGTCCAAGTACTGTTGGATGGTGTGGCCCGCCTGCGGCGAGAAGAGCCAGGGTAAATCCCGGAACAGATTCTGTCCGAACGTATCAAGGTCCGAGCTGCCGATATCGACCAGAAGTTTCATCTGCATCATGACGCTGAAGGCGGTTAAGACGAGCCCCAGCAATGCGCTTCCGACGCTGTTACCGATACAGCACGCGGCCGCACCGGCGGCATAGAGCAGATATCGCTCCTGGATTTGCACGGGCCAGAGGAAGAACATGATCCATGGCGTGACAAACGCGACGAGCGTGCGGCGATCGTTGCGGCGGGTCTGGAGCCCGATCGCGATTCCGCTGGCGAGAAGCAGAATCCCGTAGATCGTGTTGAACATGGTTTTTGCCGTGACATCGAAATCGAAAGCAGGCCACCAAAATCGGCTGATGATGAAGCTTGGCCAGTGGCCATGGATGGCGGGGAGCGTGAAGGCGATCTGATCGATGTCGCGCGACCAACCAAATCGCAGTTGAAAAATGGCGGGCACATTGCTGGTGGGGCCGGTGAACAGGTAGGGCCAATGAATGCTCCCATAATGGACGGCGCAGTCCCACCAGCAGGTGCTTCCGTGGAAGAGCCCGATGCAGGCAAAGAGACCGCCCCCGGTTACGGCAGCGAGGACATGGCCTTGGCTGCGGCGGGGAAACAGTAGCGCGCTGGCGGCCACGGCGCCGCCGGCGATAAGACCGAGATACCAGCTTGAATGGTTGTTCGGCAGAAGCCAAGGCCAGAAGACCGCCGAGAAGATCAGGATTATGCCGACGCTAATCCAGCTCCATCGCGAACGTAAAATCATCTTCCATCGCATGCCTGGCGTTTTCATCGGGGCCGGCATGAGAGTGCACAGCAGCCACGGTACCGCGGCACTGACGAGCAGCATTTCTAAGATCCAAATAGCGGCGGGGATATCGAACGTGCGGGGTATCGCGAACAGGTTCTGCGGATAATCGGTTACGGCAAGGTCCGCTTGTCTATCCCGCGCCGCCGCGAGCAGATCGGGCGGGAGGTAGCTGAGAAGCCAGCCGGAGGTGACGAGGGCGAAGCAAAATAGAGCGCCGCATGACCAGCGAAGCGCTGCGCCAACGCGGCCCTGCACGAGTGGCCAGATGATGAAGATCGGCGTGATCGGTAACATCTGCCCTTTGAAATTAGCGCCGATCGCGATCGCGACGCCCGCGGCGAACCACCAGTCAAGACTTGCCAGCAGACAGCCGCACAAATACCAGGGAACCACCCAGGTGTCCCATTGCGGCCAGACGTGGGCGTTAACGATCAGGTCCGGGCTAAACCAGATGAGCAATGCGGCGACGGTCCCCTGCCAGACGCCGTGGAAGTGGCCGCGTTTTTCGCCGGCGCTTCCGCGGATCACCCAGAGGCGGGTCAGGAAAAATGCGCAGAGGGCGGCGAGTCCTTCGAGGACGGTGTTGAACCGAAGCACCGCAGCGGTGAACGAGTAGGGCCGCTGCCACGCATCCATCAGCGGCACATTGGGATCCGGCGGATGATGGGCGCGCTGCCATGCGCCCCACTCACGCATCACCAATAGTCGAAGCGGACTGTAATCGAGCCAGGGAGTCCATTGTGAATCCTGCCATTCCGGCACTTCGGGGTCCATCTTTTCATATTGATTCAGATATCCTTCTGGACCGCTGGCGAGCAGGCCCCAATAGGTGCCGCGGCGCATGTCGTCGAGAAAACGGATGGGATCGGCAACGTCGAAAGCCCAGTGACGAAGCCGCAGACCCAGGACAATGGAAATCCAGAAGATACCGGCGATGAAAAGCCATCCCGCCGCGCGCCGGGTGTACGTGCCCCACTGGGGCTGCGATCGGACAACGAGCCCCTCATGGGGGGGCGACGGGATCGCATTCATATACCGCAGTATACCCAAGCGGCGGGTAAGACGGGCAAATTATGGCTCATTTACGCTGCAACGAAGCAGTCGTTAATCCGACATTTCCTATGCCATCACCCTCAGTGGTTGCCGGGGTTTCCAACAGTGAATTTGCCCGAGACTCCGGAAGCCGAATCGGGCGCAATCCAGACGTTGAATTTGCCGGGTTCCGTTATCAGCGTTCCCTTCGCGTTGTAATAGGCCAAGTCGTCGGACTTCAGGAGAAATTCCACCGTCTTTGTTTCTCCCGGTTTGAGCCGGATGCGCTGAAAGGACCTAAGCTCGCGAACGGGCCTGGTCAGGCTGCCGACGAGTTGACGCGTGTAGAACTGGACGATCTCATCGGCTTCGACGTGGCCGGTGTTGGCGATGTCGGCCCAAACCGTGATCTGGCCACCGAGGTCCATCCGAGGCGACGAGACCCTCAGATTTGAATAGCTGAACGTGGTGTAGGACAGGCCATATCCGAAGGGGTATTCAGGGGTGAAGCTCTCATCGATGTACTTGGAGACGAATTTTTCGTTAGCGTAGGGTCCGCTGACGGATGCCGGGCGTCCGGTGTTCATGTGGTTGTAGTAAATCGGGATTTGCCCAACGGTTCGGGGAAACGTGACGGTCAGCTTCCCGGAGGGAACTGAGTCTCCGAAAATCGTATTCACGATGGCCGGGCCGCCTTCGCTGCCAGGGTGCCATGCCCACAAGACCGCGCTCATCTTTTGCGCTGTGCCATGGAATGTCAGCGGCCTGCCGGCCATGATGACCGCGATCATCGGTTTGCCGCCCTTGGCCATTTCCGCCGCCAATTCCTCCTGCGCGCCCGGCAAATTTAGATATGCCCGCGAGCTGGCCTCACCCGTCATGCCGGCATCCTCACCAAGAAACAGAATCACCACGTCCGAGCCGCGCGCCGCTTCCAATGCCGCGGGGAACCTTTCGCGGCTCCCGTCCCGGCTGTCATTCAAGCCTTGTGCATAGATTATCCGTGTTTCACCCAGGGTCTCGCGAAACGCCGTCAGCGGCGTCCGCGACGAACTACGGTGGTCGGCCGCCCATGTTCCAAGCTGTTCTCTCGGACTATCCGCCAGCGGACCGATGATGGCGACCTTCCGGACGGACCTCGCAAGCGGCAGCGTTCCATCCTCATTCTTCAGCAGCACCAGGCTTTGCTCCGCCAACCGCCTGGCAATCGCCAATGCCTCCGGCGTCGGAGCCTCGCGGCCTCCGGGCGAGCGAGATCCCTTCGCGCCGAATAAACCAAGCCGCAACTTAAGTCTCAGTATGTTCCGCACGGCCTCGTCGATCAGGCGCGGATCGAGTTGACCGCTCTGGATCAGGGATGCTCCGTGGTCATAGAAGCTGGTGCTCACCATTTCCATATTGACGCCGGCCGCGATCGCCTTCATCGCGGCGTCACGGGAATCAGCCGCATACCCGTGTTCAATCAACTCCTGGACCGACTCAAAATCGCTCACCACGGGGCCGTCAAATTTCCATTCGTTGCGCAGCACCTGACGCAAGGTGAACGCGTTGGCGCTGGCGGGCACCCCATTGAGATCGTTGAATGCGGACATGAAGCTGGCGATTCCAGCTTGCCTTGCGGCTGCAAACGGCCGTAGGTAAACATTGCGAAGGAGAGGTTCCGGAATCCAGGTCGTGTTGTAATCCCTGCCACCCTCGGCAGCGCCGTATCCGACGTAATGCTTTCCGCAGGCGGCGATCGAATCCGCGTCCGCCAGTGAGTCTCCCTGAAACCCGTGCACCATTGCCGCCGCCAATACGCCGGAGAGATACGGGTCCTCGCCCAGGGTCTCGGCGATCCGGCCCCAGCGCGCATCTCGCGCGATATCCATCATCGGGGCAAACGTCCAGTGAACGTCTTCACGGGCGGCCTCGCGGGCGGTTGCACGCGCCGCTCGTTGGATCAACTCTGGATTCCAACTGGCCGATTCCCCAAGCGGAATTGGGAATGTGGTTCGGAATCCGTGGATCAAATCGGACCCGAAAATCAGTGGAATGCCGAGCCGACTTTCCGTCATTGCGATGTGCTGCGCCTGCGCTTTTATTGATGGGCTCGCGCCCCCATAAAACGATCCCCATCTGCCGTGACGCAACTCGTCCTTAACCTTGTCCGTCAGTTTTCCGGGAAATCCAGCCTGCGACATCTGGCCAAGCTTTTCCTGGAGTGTCATCTTGGCAATCAGGGCGTTAATTCGCTGCTCAACATCGCGACTGTCACCGGCGGGATCGGCTACCACGATCGCTGGAGCACATGCGATCAAGACGACGAGAGCGGCTGGGAGGAGAAACCTGTAAAATATTTTCATCTTTGTGCTCTCAAGAATTCGGCGGTGAATTCCAGGTAGTGATCCCCTGGCAGGTGCGCCGGCTCGGAAGGCAGACCTGCACCGGATTCTGCAGATACGATCGTTGGTTTTTCCGGCGATTGTCAAAACATTTGAGCCCTGCATCGCCCACTGAAGCGAACTCAGTCATTTCGGCTCGATCTCCTTGGCGAACTCTTCGTAGAGGTCAACGTCTCCGCTCTTGGAGATCTGGACGTTCTCATAGGGAACGCCCATCCGACGATAGAACTCGTCGGCGACGTTATGGAAAACGCCAACGATTGTGGCGATAATCCAGTAGCGCATCTTGCCGAACTTCAGCTTGATGATTTTCATCGCCAGCCGCGTGCAGGTGTAGTTGAGGATGCCGGCGTAGGCGGCATCACCGCCGGCCAAGTTGGCTCGTTGAACGATTTGGCTGGCCAGTTCGTCGATGAGCGGATCAAGAGAAACTCGGTCGTTGCGGGGAATGTAGGGCATAGCTGCATCTCCAAAAAGGATGTGAACACTTTCGAGTAGGCGGTTCTGAAAAGAAAATTACCGATCCAGAGAACAAGAACATATTAGCATTCTTTATAATTTCCAAACAAACTTCAAATATCCCCTATCGTCTGGGCAAATAGATGAGGGTTGCAACGACGATGCGGTGGTGACGTCACTGGCGGGAGAGATTTTGTTGTTGCAGAAATGTTGTTATTTTAGGGCGATTGAAGGAGAAAAATGCGATCTAAGCGGATTCTTGCGTCGGCGGCGGTGACAACGGTGGCTACCGCCATCTGGCCAATGGGCGTGTTTGCCCAGACCACACAGGACATCCGTGTTGTAAGCTACAACGTTCAGGGGGACGTAAACAGCCCGACTCAAACTGGAATTCTGCCCTATGTCTCCACGGTCCTCGAGGGGATAGGGCAACAGAAATACGTCGGCGACAACGTCCTTCAATTGCCCGACATCATCGCCTTGCAGGAAACCTACAGCAATTCGGTCACCGTCACGCCGATGGTGAACAGTTTGAACGCCTTTTATGGCTCACCCATTTATTCCTCCAGCCCATATCAGGCGACACAAAGCGGCGGCATTCTCATCGGCAACGGTCCCAACGCATTGATTTACAATCAGAACAAGATAAATCTGATCGCGTCAGTCGGTGTCGGTACGCCGGGCGGGGGCAGCAGCAGTTCACCTTATTACGGTGAATTCAGGCAGGTCGTGCGCTACGAATTTCAGCCGATCGCCGACAAGGGCACGACGAGCGGAATCTTCTACGTTTACGACAGCCACTATAAGTCTGGCTCGGCCGGCACGCAGGACGATGGAACCACCGACGGAGATCTCCGCAATAGAGAGGCGATCATCATTCGCAACGACGAAGCAGCCAACCTCCCTGCCAACGCGGCGGTGCTGTACGTTGGCGACTACAACGTCGATGGCAGCAGCGAAGCGATGTATAAGACCCTCACGGCCGCCAATTCGCCGAGCGGCGTGAATCAGGGCCAAGCCGTCGATCCCCTGAATCCCAGCGACAACTATAACGTGAACTGGTCCTCCTCGACTTACCAGAACATATTGACCGACTCCACGTCCTCGCTCAGCTATCGCGACGACCTGGAAACAATGACGGCCAACGTCTTCAACGACACGCTCGGTAATCTCGATTACATTTCCGGCTCCTTCCACGCGTTCGGAAACAATGGCACCACAGGTTACCACGGAAACACAAGCACTTCCTATCCTAACAACACCTCGCTGAACGACATCGTGGGCAATGGACCGCTCACTCCCGCCCAAGTGCTTGCCGACATGGACAAAACGAAGGGTGCTGATCATCTTCCCGTCGTCGCGGATTTCAGTCTCGCTCTTCCCTCGCAAAACCTCACCTGGGACAATGCCGGGACCAGCCTGATCAACGACGGCATGACCTGGGACGTCAACAACTTCCTAAACTGGAACAGCGGCGGCAGTTCCTCCACATACACCGAAGGCAGCGCGGTCACCTTCAACGACACCAACAACGGCCACTATGCGGTGACATTGAACAGCACCGTCAGCCCCGGTTCGGTGACCGTCAATAACAGCTCCGGCGATTACACCATCAGCGGCACGGGCAGCATCGCCGGCGCCGCCTCGCTGACGAAAAGCGGCAGCCGTATGCTGACGCTTTCAACGGCCAACACCTACAGTGGCGGAACAACCGTCAATGCGGGAATACTTCTCGTCAACAATGCCAGCGGCTCGGGCGCCGGCAGCGGCAGCGTCACGCTCAATGGCGGAATTCTCGCCAGCGGCACAACCGGGTCCATCAGCGGCAACGTCCTGGCCGGCTCCGCCTCGCACACCATCGCCCCGGGTGGAATCGGAACCGTCGGAAGCCTCACCATCGGCGGATTAACCTCCACCAACCTCACCACCCTCAACTTCGATCTGGGCGCCGGGTCCGGCGAGATCATCAATGGCGACCTGCTCACCCTCGGATCGGGCACCGTCAGCATCGGCTCGGGAACTCTCATGACCTTCGGCGGCACAGCCGTCTGGGGCGATGATTACCGCCTCATCGGCGACACCAGCAGCGGAGCGGTGGTCGATGCCATCACGCTGTCGAACTTCACGCTGCCCACGGCTCCGTCCGGATTGACATTCGCACTCAGCAACAGCGTGGACGCAGGGTATATTGATTTGGTCGTCGCCGCCGCCGGTCCCGTCAGCCTGACGTGGAACAACATCGGCGCAGGTTCGCCGACCGACGGCGTGACCTGGGATACCACCAACATCAACTGGAACAACGGCAGCGCCGCCACGACCTACAGCACTGGCGCTCTCGTTACCTTCAACGACACCAACAACGGCCACTATGCGGTGACGTTGACCAGCACCGTCAGCCCCGGCTCGGTGACCGTCAACAACAGCCTGGGAGACTACACCATCACCGGCACCGGCAAAATCGTCGATGCCGGAGCGTTCACAAAATCCGGCGGCGGCACGATGACAATCGGCACGGCTCTGAGCGTCGGCAGCATGAGCATCAGCGCCGGAACGCTGAAGCTGGCCACCGGCGTTTCCGGCGGCTCCGGACCCGCCGTGACCAGCACCATCGACCTCACCTCGCTGGCG
>JBEKXM010000157.1:0-8740 GCA_049512115.1 Tepidisphaeraceae bacterium
TCGAAGACCGCAATGTTGCCGGAGGTCTGGTAAGCAACATGCACTTCATGGCCCTGATCCGCCAGCCGAATGAGCGTGCCGCCCATGGAGATCACATCGTCGTCCGGATGCGGCGAGAGCACCAACACTCGCTTGGGGAAGATGGCGTCCCTTGGCCGATCGATGTCGCCCGGGCGTTTGCGATCGATTGGTTTTCCACCGGGCCATCCGTTGATCGTCTCGGTGAGGCTTCGGAATGTTTCGATATTAATGTCGTAGGCGGGACCATGGGCAGCGAGCAGATCCTGCAGCCCGCTTTCGTTATAGTCTTCGTCGGTGAGTTTGAGAATTGGTTTGTCAGTCCGGCGCGCCAGCCAGATCGCGGCCTTGTGAATTGACTTTCGATCCCAGGAAACGGGGCTGACGAGCCATGGAGCTTGGCGGCGTGTTAACCGCGCCGCGGCCGCTTCGTCCAGAATCACCTCAGCGTTGGGGTGCTCCTGAAGGAATGATGCGGCAACCGAATCCGTAAGCGGCTTTTCGACCGCGGCGGCGACGATGGGCGCCTTCCCTTCGCCAAATGCAATCAGGATCACGCGTTTGGCGGCCAGGATCGTGCCTACGCCCATCGTGATGGCCCGGCGGGGAACGTCCTGCTCGCCGAAAAAGTCCGAGGCAGCATCAAGGCGGGTCACTTTGTCCAGCGCAATCAGTCGAGTGCGGGATTCCCGCCCCGATCCTGGCTCGTTGAACCCGATATGTCCCGTTCTGCCGATTCCGAGAATCTGGAGATCGATCCCGCCTGCGTCGTGAATGGCCTTCTCGTATTGTTCGCAATAGGCCGCGACCTTATCGACAGGCAGCGTGCCGTCGGGAATGTGGACATTTGCCGAATTGATATCGATGTGGTCGAACAGGTATTCGTGCATGAAGCGCCAATACGACTGCGGCGCATCCTTCTGCATCGGGAAATACTCGTCGAGATTGAAGGTGATAACGTTCTTGAAGGACAGCCCCTCCTGCTGATGCAAGCGAATCAATTCCGCATAAACGGATATCGGCGTCGATCCGGTAGGCAAACCCAGAACACATTGCCTGCCCTTAGCGGCACACTCACGGATCAGCGCCGCAATTTCGGAGGCGACGCTTACGCTGGCGTCTCTCGCATCTGAAAAGACGCGCGCTTTCACACGCTCCTTTCCCCCATGAATCGCCATATTAGCCTCCCAAGGGTCCGCACCCACTTTTTATGCGAATTAGTAATAAGTGTCAAGACAAATACCGTCTATTCTGACCATGTGTGCCTGTGCCAGGTGGTCGCACAAAGCGTCAAAAAGGGCTAGAATTTCCGAATAAGCGGGTTGCCGGGGGCGACTTGCAAAGATCGCTCATCAACCCGATGATGGCAGAAGCGGGCATAAGATAGAAAGTCGGCTTTTACGGGGGATGGGCGTGAATTGCTTCCACAATCGTGGCTAGGAGTAACAGTGTTAGAAGAGCGAGAAAGAGAAATCATAAAAACCCTATGGCATCATGGTCGACTGAGTCGATGGGAGCTTCATGAACGGTCCGGCCAAACGCCCAATGGGGTGGGAAGCGTCGTCAGCGGGCTGATTGAGAAGGGACTGCTCCGCGAATGCCGCGCGGAACGCTCCAGCGGAGGTCGGCCACGGATTCCGCTGGAACTTGATCCATTACGCCGGCACGTGGTGGGCGTGCTGATTGCGCAACGCGCGGTGGAAGTCTGCCGGCTGAACCTGTACGGAAATCTGACGGGTAAGGGAATTCATCGGGATATGACGCAGTCGCAAAACATGATCGTGACGGCAGCTCGATTAATGGAACAGGTGGTTGACGACGAAACGTTGGGAATCGGCCTTGGCGCGGCGGGCCTGATCGATGCCGACGCGCATGCGATTTTGATGAGTTCGGCGATTCCGGATCAGCGCGAGATTTCACTCCAGCCCATTTTTGACGCAGCCGGTAAATGCCCGTTGGTCATCGCCAACGACATGCAGGCCCTGGCGGTGCGCTGGATGCTGACCCACCGCGCGGAAATCTCCCAGGACGTATTGCTCGTTGGTTTCGTCGATGGATCGATGGGCGCGGCAATGCTGATTGAAGGCCGGCCGAATCGGGGATGCGTGATGGCGTGTAATGAGCTGGGACACACTCGCCTGCCGGTCGAAACCGATCGATGCTACTGCGGACAGACCGGCTGCCTGGAGGTGATCTGTTCCACCAGATTTCTCAGACGCCATGGGTTGCCGCCGGAAATGACATTGCAATCGGCGCTGACCGCCAAAGAGCGAATCCCGTCGCTTGAAAAAATGTTGGAACTCCTGGCAATGGGGATCGCCAACAGCGTGAATTTCGTCCGGCCTCATCGGCTCGTGCTGGTCAGCAATCTGGTTCGATACGAGGCGTTCAGCGCTTCGCTGATTCGACAGATTCGGGGCATGTTGCTCTCGGAATTGGCCGATCGGGTGCGGATCGACCTGTGGGACCAACCGGCTTTCCAATCGGCCGAAACCGCGGGCTGGGCAGCACTGGCCAATCTCTATACCGATACGTGGAATTCGACGACAATGAACAGAGATTCCGCCGGGGAGAAACTCTCGACCAACGCCTGACGCCGGTCTCCTGTCTTCGCGATAATCCGCAGACGTGGAAAAACAAACAGGGCGCCGGCGTGGAGTGGATCCACACCGCCGCCCGTATGTTCGCGAATCAAATCGGTCTCGGACCGTCGCTTATATCTTGCTGCGTCGGCGTCGGCTCAACATCAGCAAACCCGTGCCTGCCAGAACACCAAGCGATGCCGGCTCAGGCACGATGGCCTGAATGTTGTCGACATAGAAGGTTTCGGCTGCCCCGGAGTTGGAGTCAACTATATTGAACCCACCGACCGCCCATCCATCGGCCAAGAGATCGGCATAGCTGATGGGAAGGCCGGTGTCCGGGTTATTTCCGACCAGAGGAACGTACAAGCTCGTGTACGTGCCGGGCGCCAGATCGACGTTGACCCAGTCGCTGGTCGGCGCGAGGAACTGGTCCCCATATTCTCCCTCGCCGGCGTTGTAAATGAATAAGCCCATCCCCATATCCGAATACGTGCCGCCAAAAGCGGGATCGTTCGGCGAGATAGTCACGTCCGCGGTGAAACCCGACAGGCCCGGGTTGCTCAGGAGGGCGGGCAAATCTGCTTGCGTGTAGCTGCCGGTGTAACCTCCCGCCGGGGTGGACAGTTCAAGAGCATCGGACCCGACGGTGGCGCCCGTGGTGGTTTGAGTTGGCTGCAAACCGTTGTTGACAAAACCGTCCCTGCCGTTTGGCGAGTCTCCGGTTTCAAATGAATACAACAACTGCGCGTGAGCGGCACTCACGCCCAGCGACATGGCGGCTGTCACAGCCGCCAACAATAAGGTTTTACGCATTTGGCCTCCTAAAAAGAGATGTAAGCGACGGTCACACCGACAGGTATTCCGTCATGGTTGGTATCATGAAAATTCCCGAATTCAAGCAAAATCAGACATTTGCTCCCGTAAAGCCCTTTCATGCGCCGGATTATCCCGGAGGATTTATGCAAATATCCAGAACCATGAAGGTTCCGACCGGCCGGGTCTCGACATGCCCGTCTACGCAGAGGGCATTCATTGTCGTGTTATTCAGATGGCGAAAACGCATGTGGGTTACGAAATACCCCTGTCCTGGCTGAAGGTCCAAATTCTGCTTCTTTTGGTAGGTCGCATCGAAGGAGGCGTTAAAATTTGGCGGACCCAGACCCGGCAACGCCGGACGGTTGTACGACACGATCGTGGGCGTATTCAGGAAAAGATACGTTCCATACTCAAGATTATTTTCATCTACCTCGGTGGCTTGCTCGTACGCATTGTTATTCCAATCGGCACACTGAGGCGCGTCCCAAAAGAGGAACACCGTGCTGGGTCTTATGTTTGATAGCTTTCGCGGCCTCACAGACTGCGGAGCAACGGTAGTTCCATCCGGCAACGTTTCGGCCTCCCAATTGTCGGGGAAGATCCGCGGATTGCACGTGTAGTGATTGACGTAGCGATAGTCTGGAACCTGGATCGTGTCGACGTCCCGGAATATCGGCGACAGGTCGTGTACATACCCATCCGACCCAAAAATGTGTCCTTGAATTTCCTGAGAGAGAGTGAACGTCCAGTACCAACTGAACTCCTGATCCGAGGCGTTCGGCAGCGAGCCGCTCTCCCATGGGGTTGTCCCCGCCTTGTCGTTGCGGACATCCCCGTAGGGTAACGAGCCGGTGTTTTCACTTACGTAAATGCCGAGCGCCTGCCCCATCTGCCGAAGTCGAGATTGACAGTCGATCGAATTGGCTTGCTGTCTGGCCTTATTGAGTGCCGGAAGCAGGACGGCCACCAGCAACGCGATGATTCCAATCACCACGAGGAGTTCAACGAGCGTAAATCCGGCCTGCGGGCAAGGAGCCAAAACCGGATGAGGTTTTTCGTCGAAGGACCGGGGGGTCGCGCGTCTATTGTTGGCGGTGAACACCAAGTTAGCCTCTCTGCTTGCTGCCGGTTTCTTTTTTTTCTCGCTACCAGAAACGCGACTTCTCTAACACTCTTAGCGACACGTCCCACAGCGGCAGGCTACTTTCTATCACAACGAATAATAAATGAAACAAAAAAATCGAAATAATTCAATTTTTCTTACGGCTCCACCGCCTCGGGCACACCGGTGACTCCATTAGGGCTGTGGACGTCGTAGAACTGTGCTTCAACGCGTAAGTCACTCGAAGGAACCCACTTAGATTCGCCGGGCCGCTTCAGTTCCCGTCCCCATTTCTCCGCTTCAGCGGTGAGCCCGTGCGCTACAACGGCATCATGATACTTCGGCGTAAACCTGTCCATATAAGCGACGAATGTCTGGTTCCCGCATCGGTAAACATAGGCGTGAACAGCCTGTTGGCCATGGTAATCGAATGGCGGCACATTATCCGAACTGGCGGCGAAAAATGTCTTGCCGTCGTCCACAGTGAAATAGGAATCCGGTGGCGCCGAAGGATATCGATGCCTGCCCGACCGTATCTCCACTACAACGAAACCAATAGCGATAACCGCCACGGAAATGCCAAGGCCCACCGCCGTTTTAGGATGCTCATTGAGCCATTCGCGCGCGCCCATCATGATTTGTCCTTTCTTCTTTCAAACCTCTGCCGAGATCACGACGATTCGTCCGCGCTTTCCTTTGGCTTTACTTATTATCTCGCGAGCGAATATCCCCTCAATGTTAAATAACCATGGCCAAGGCGTCAAAGGAATTCGGCACCACGTTCAAGCCGGGTGGCAATGCTGACCCCGCCCGGCATTCGTCAGCCTTTGATGCCCGTGGTGGCAATTCCTTTGATGAACGTCCTTTGAGCGAGGAAGAAAAGCGCGATGACGGGAAGAATCACCAGCACGCTGGCGGCCATCAGGAGATGCCAGGGTGTCCCGCCCAACTGACTTTGGAAGTTTTGCAGGCCAAGCGCCAGCGTGAATTGCTCCGGTCTTTGCAGGTAAACCAGGGGAGCAAGGAAGTCGTTCCAGACAACCATGAAGGAAAAAAGCGCCACAACTGCCAGCGCCGGTCGCGCCAGCGGCAATACGACGCGCAGGAAAATCCCGATCTCGCCGCAGCCATCAATGCGCGCCGCTTCCGAAAGCTCGTTGGGGATCGTCAGGAAAAACTGCCGCAGGAGGAAAATGTTGAATGCCGACCCAAACCAAGCGGGTACCCAAAGCGGCTTGAACGTGCCAAGCCAGGCGATGCCTGTCCAATCACCCAGAGTCCGAAAAATGCTGAAAAGCGGAACCATCGTGACAGGGAACGGAATCATCATCGTCGCCAGCATGATGACGAAAAGCACGCCGCGACCTCGAAACCGGATTTTGGCAAAGCCATAGGCCACGATGGCGCTGGAAAGCGTCGTCCCCATGACCGTCAGGACTGAGACGATCAGCGAATTGCGGGCCCAAAGCGGGAAACTCGTGTGCTCGCTGCTCGTCACTTCCCAATAGTTTTGCGGCGCCAGCGGCCGCGGCCAAATCTGCGGCGGAAACTCAATCGCCTTGTCCGGTGTTTTCAAACTGGTCGAGAGCATCCACAAAAACGGCGCCGCTGCCAGCAGACAAGCGGAGATCAGCACCATGTGCGTAAGCGCCCGGAATAAATGCGCTGGTCGCCGCCCATTGGAGGACAAAGAAACAATCGCGCCATGCGCGGTGATTCCCCTCTGCAACCGCGTGCGGCGAGGGCCGTTTCCAGTTTGATCGATCGTCGTCACTTCACATCCAGCCGGTTGGCGTTGTCATTTGCCCTGGTAGTGGACCCATCGTTTGCTACTCCTAAAAGCAATGCCGGTGAGGGCAAGGATCACGAGCAGTTGGATCCAGGCCATCGCGCTGCAATACCCCATCTTCAGATAAGCGAACGCGTTGTCGTACATGTATTCGGTATAGAGATAAGTGGCTCGCGCCGGACCGCCCTGCGTCATGATGAAAGGAAGAACGAAAACCTGAAGCGTGCCGATGATGCCCATGATCAGATTGAAAAAGATGACCGGCGAAATGGAAGGTAGCGTCACATGCCGAAGCGTTTGCAGCCGGTTTGCGCCGTCCAGTTCGGCGGCCTCGAACAACTCTGTCGGCACATCCTGCAATCCCGCTAGAAAGATGACGACGGTGTTCCCGACGCCCCAGAAACTAATGATCACCAGAGACGGCAAGGCCCAGCGGACGTCCGTCAGCCACCCCGGCGGATCCGCCATCCCCAGCGAGCGAAGCACAAAGTTGACCAGTCCCAGCTTGCTGTTGAAGAGCCATAGCCAAAGCATCGCCGATGCGATCGCAGGCACGAGGGAAGGAAGAAAAATAAGCGTTCGGTAGACCGCCTGACCGCGAATCTGCACGTTCAAAAACAGGGCCAGAGCTAAGGCGATCAGAATTCCGGTCGGCAGTGCCAGTATGGCATAAAGAAATGTGTTGAAGTTCACTTGCCAAAAGATCGGGTCGTGCGCCAATGCGCGGTAATTGTCCAAACCGATGAACACCGGCTTTTGCAGTACCGAGTAATTGCAAAAACTGTAATACAGCGACAGAGAGATCGGGATCAGAGTGAAAAGGAAGAATCCGACCAGCCAGGGAGAGAGGAATCCCAGGCCATGGAAAAGATTTTTGATGTCGGATCGCAAATTCGGATCTCCCGGCCGATCGCTCTCTGTTTGAAAGCGGTCCTAATACTCGGTTGAGCCTCTTATTCTTTGCTGACGCACGAACTCATCATATTTCGCCTGCAATCTCGCCTGCAATTCCGGCAATGCTTTTTCGGGAGTCACCTGGAGAAGCGAAATCTGCTGACTGAGCGCATTCAGCTCATCCACGACCTCTGGCATGATTGGAATCTGCGGCGGGGCCTGGGCGTGTGGACTGCTGGCCAGGCGCTCGAAAATACGAATGTATGGGTTGGGATGATGGTTGAGAAAATCATCGCTCACTCTGGCCAGGGGAGAGTTTTTGCAATGAAGCTTATTGAGCTTTTCCATGACATCCTGGCGATTGACGTAGGCGATAAATTCGAAGGCCTCCTTTTTGTGCTTGGAGCCTTTTGGAATGGCGAGCACGTCGAAACCGCAGTAGGCCACGTCCTCCAGCCCAGGCACGGCCGACGGAAAGGGAGCGACAGCCCACTCATAGTTCCGAAGCCGCTGCTCGGGAGTTTTTTCCATCTCGACTTCCCGCGGCCAGAAGACCGTCGACATGGAGGGTTTGCGGTGATAGATGAAATTAGCAAGGAATGGCCCCTGCATTTCCATCGCGACCTGGCCGGCGAGGAACGCGTTCTGCGGAGAATCGAAATTGCCCATCCCATTGCGGAAGTCGCTCATGGCGTCCTTTCCCAGCCAGGACGCGTAAGATTGAATCCATCGATAGGACTTCACAACCTGTGGCGATGTCAATGTGAAGCGTTTGGCGCTGGCATTCCAAAAGTTGCCGCCGAACCAATAGCAGGTGTAATTGACATACCAGTTGGGCTCCATGGGAAGAAACCCCGCGCGAATGACGCGACCATTGGAATCCCGAACCGTCAGCGCGCGGGCGTAAGCATCCAGTTCGTCGATCGTTCGCGGGGGCCGATCGGGATCGAGCCCGGCGGCACGGAGGGCCGCCGCATTTTCTCCGAAGATCCGCTTGTTGTAGTGCAGTGCGACTACTGTCGGCGTGCTGATCAGCGCCCACAAATGACCATTGTAGTTACAGCCGTTCCAATACACCGGCTTGTAGTACGAGGCGGTGATTCCGTACTGAGCCGCCAGGTCATCGAGGGGCTCCAGCGCATCCATCGCCGCAAATTGGACGAGATTGACATCAAAAAGCCCGGCGACGTCGGGGGGCACGCCGGCAGCAGTGGCGACGAGCGTTTTCTGATTGATCGCGCTGGATGAAACATAACGAACGAAAATTCCCTTTTCGGCCCCCATCGTATTGTTGAAATCATTCACGATCACCCGCATTTGCGCTTCTTCGTTGCCGGTCCATTTCTCCCAATAGTCGATCACGATCCGATTTTTGGGGAGCGATTCATCCGCGCGCGGCCCGAAGGCCAGGAGACCGACGGAGACGATCGAAATCACCAGAATGACGAGCCACTTAATCGCGGTCATGATAAAATCTATTGGGCACGATTTGCCACCGATTAATCCCCTCGCAAGGGCCCGAATATTAACAAATTC
>JBEKXM010000158.1:0-8726 GCA_049512115.1 Tepidisphaeraceae bacterium
GCCTCGCCCATTTCGAGCGCATCAAGCGCGACGTTCCCGCTGAATTCGCCCCGCGGTTCAAGGAAGGGCACATCCAGATCCTTACCAGCAACGCCACCCATGCATACACGCCCCTGATGCTGAACGACCAGGCGATTTCGGCCCAAATGTCCGCCGGTGTCTATGTCAGCCAGCAGCGCCTGGGGATCAAGCCGCGCGGAATGTGGCTCCCGGAATGCGCCTACCGGCCGGAATGGGAGCATTGGCTTCCATCCGTCTTATACGACAACCCCCGCCATCGCTCGGGGTTGGAAGACTTTATCGCCAATGCCGGAATTACTCATTTTTTCGTCGATACCCATTTGATCACCGGCGGACATCCGCTGGGAACTTTCGATCAGGGAAATTTCCATCCTGTGAACGATGCGCAGTTGCATTGGGATACCCGGCGGGGTTGGCGGGATGTGCTGGAGCCGGCTGGTGTTGTCAGCCGGCCGCAACCGCCTCGATGCTTCGCCTTCGGCCGGCATCCGCGCGTCAGCGAGCAGGTTTGGAGCGGCAGCACCGGATACCCCGGCAATGGGGTCTACTTGGAATTCCACAAGAAGCACAACGAACGCGGCTTGCGGTATTGGAAGGTCACGCACAACAAGGCCGGGCTGGGCGACAAAGACCCCTATTATCCCGACGACGTCCCGGCGAAGATATTCGAGCACGCCCAGCATTTCTGCAACGTCGTGCGCGACGTGCTGCGCGAACATCGCGACCGCACCGGCCGCCAGGGCGTTTGCGTCGCCCCGTTCGATGCCGAGTTGTTCGGACACTGGTGGTTCGAGGGCCCAAAATTCCTCCGCGACGTCATTCTCACGCTGGCCAACAGCCGCGAGGTGAATCTGAGGACGTCGGAAGAGGCCCTGTACCATCATCCGCCGGACAAGGTGATGCGGCTGCCCGAAGGCTCCTGGGGCGAAAAGGGAAACCACAGCGTCTGGATCAACGACCGAAACCGCTGGATGTGGGAAATCGAATACCGCGCGGAAAACCGAATGCTCAAACTCCTCCACGAATTGCCCTGGAAAACCAACGACGGCGTGTGCGACCTGATGCGGCGTGCCGGCCGGCAATTGCTCCTGTTGCAGGCCAGCGATTGGCCGTTTGTCGTTCACTCGCACGGTGCGGTGGATTACGGGATCCAGCGTTTCTCCGGCCACGCCACGAATTTCGACCGTGCCACGCTCATGGCCGAGGAATTGACCGCCGGACGCCAGCTATCGGAATTGCACAAGGTCGAGCTGGCCGAAATGGACCAGCACGACAGCGTGTTTCAGCATATCGATTTGGATTGGTGGATGTAGTTGATCTGGAAAACGGGACAATCTGGAAAACGGGACAGGTCCAATTACGCGACGTCCGCAGATATTGGGCCGTTCCCGTTTTCTGTCTTCGCCAACGAATCAGGGTTATACCAATGAGAAGCATTCCTTCCCTTGAAAGCGCGATAGCGTTCGTTCTGGTTGCCTCGCTCTCTGGTTGCGTCACCGGGACTTGGGACGTGACCGACGACCCGGCGCTGCCTAATACCGGCTGGATCAAGGGCCAAATATACGTACTTCAACGGAGCGCGCTTATTTACAAACCAGACCCAATTGCCGATTTCTGCCTGAAGTTCCCTGAGTTTTGGGATAAGCGAGTTGTTCCCAAATCGATGGACGAATTCCGCAAGCGGAGAAAAGAGTTTAGCGAGGATATCGTCGGCGTTCTTGAGGGAGGTTCACAAGTGCGACTAAAGGCCATTTTGTTGGACAAGAACCCGGAGAATGGCGATGACTTGTGTCCGGTGGGTCAGGTGACAAATGGAGAGTTTCGCGGTAAAGCTGTGGATTTGACCTTTGTCAGCAAATTCGACAATTCTTCCGGCGACATTGAATACCGCACCATCGGCAAAAGTTCGGCTGCGTCCATCTGGCGGCGAGATCCCAAGGTCTTCATACCTGTCGTACCGGCGCAATAGACAAACGATCTGGAAAACGGGACGGGTCGAATTATGCGACGTCCGCAGATATTGGACCGGTCCCGTTTTCCCTCTCGAGTTTTCGGTGGCGGCAGGACAGACGCTAAAGGAAAAGGAGAACTGCTCTATATCCCCAGGCGGATCATCAGGTATTTCTGACCGACATCGGTCCAGACTTTGGCGAGATGCTCCTTGTGCCACTGTGCCTGCCAATCGAAAATCGGCTTGCGCTGGGCCGGATCATCGGGTAGCTCGATCACGACGACCAAGGATATGCGTGATCCGAAGGCCAGCACTTGCTTGGCGCCTTGCTCATGCCATCGGTCGGCCTGGGCAACAGCCTGATTTTGACTCCACGGCCCCATGATTCGGCTGGGGTCTTCCTGGAACCAGTCGTGAACTTCCTTGTGGTATTCGTCTGAGATTTTTGCCTCGATGTCCGCATCCTCACCGAGTTGAGGGGCGCTTGAGCCGGGCCCTTTGAACATTCTAATGCCGAAGATCGACCCGCCGATGACGACCGTGATGACCGCGATGAGGATCACCATGCGGATCAATTGCGATTGTTCGGCGGCCGAGTTGCTGGCATAGGTCTTGGGCCTGGGATAGGTGGGAAAGGCTGACGGGGCCGGCTCGGGCGCTGGCGCGGCGCCGGTTCCATAGGCCAGCACGTTCGGGGGCCGCTGAACCGGACGGTTGTCGGATTCAGGCGTCTGGCGAACTTCATAACCGGCGTCGGGGTCGTCGGCCGGTTCGGTGGGCGCGGGCGCGATGGGTTCGGGATGAAGCGGTTCATCTGATGTCTCAACCGGCAGACTGCGGACCGGGACTTGTATGATTCCGCCGCAGTTCTTGCATTTCAATCGCTTGCCGGCCAGTTCCGGGCGGTACGGCCCGGAGCGCCCGCAGCTCGGACACACGATGCGACCCGGACCAGTGGTTGACATAAGTTTCTCCTCACTCGCCATTATTTGCCGCTGGAGAATATCACCAGCGTGGCGGCGTTCTGAAGCAGTGCGCAAATCGCCACCGTCAAAACCGCCTCCTGCACATCCAGGGAAAAAAGCGTCCAGAATGTGACGGCATAAATGATGAAGATCAAGTGGATGGCCATTATAAATGCGCGAATGTTGTATTGCAGCAAAATGACGACGGCCGCTCCGGCGGCCAAGGCGAAGATCGACATGCCGGCGAGTTTGAGCGCGGCGGTGCCCACGGGCCCGAAATTTGTCGCCAGGATTTTCGATGCGGCCAGCACCCCCGCGAGCATAAGCGCCACGGCAAGCACGATCTGAAACGCCATCACGGCCAACCCCTCCGCCAGATTTGTGTGGTCGAGGGTTCGATCAAACGGCATTTCACCCACCCTCAGCGCCAGGCCAGCCACAAGAAGGACTATGGGAATCACGCGATCGCGTGCAAGCGAGAACTCAGGCTCTAGGTCGTCAGTGCTGAGAGAAGCGATGCTGCGATGTGGATAGAGATCGCGGAGCGTCGAACCAGAACCCTCCGCCGCCCCGGAGGAAGCGGATGGCGACACGGATTCAACTGGCTTGGTATCGATAGCGTAAGGCTCGGGGTCGGGCGGCAACTGAGGCATTGGCGGCGCCATGAAAACCCGGCCGCAAGGGCATTGAATCTTGCGAGCGGCGACCTGCGGCGTCAGCGCGAACAGTGCCCCGCAATCCGGACAGGGGAAGTTGATCGAAGCAAAGGCGGTCATCTACAAAACCAACTCGAAATTGCCCTCCCCCTCACCCCCCAACTCAAAGGATTTGCTCTTTCCGGCCCAACTCAGCGAATATTCCCCCGCAAACCCCTCCACCCGCAGCCGCCCCGTGTTATCCGTCATCATCTTCGTCGGCGGCAGCCACCATTGGCCCTTTACCAGATTCGCCAGCGCATCGTACGCGGGCTTCCTCGACCGATCGATCCGCAGCAATCCCGAGGGCGCTTTCAGCCACCCGCCATCCTGCAAGCCCCACCAAGTGATCGCCTTCACCTGCGGATGCGACATCAGCGTTTTGTAATGCTTCACGACCTCCTCGGCCTGCCGGGCCTCGCCCTCGGGCGTGGTTGGCCATTCATCCACCTTGTAATCGTTCAAATCCACAATTTCCGGCGGCATGATCTTCCCCGAAACCAGCGTGTTCTCCGTGAAGTGGATCGGCAACTTATATCGCGCATACCGCTCCAATACCCGCTGCGTTTTCTCGACGCCCCAATATCCCTGGTGCATGTGCGATTGAATTCCGATGGCATCGATCCTGATCCCCGCTTCCAGGCAGCCTTCCAGAAGACACTCGTAAGCCGCCGAAACGTCGAAATCGTTCAGCAGCAACATCGCCCGCGGATTCGCCGCCCGCGCCGCGTTGAACGTGGCCCGGATAATCCCGATCCGCCCAAGCCGCCTGGCCATCCGCGTGATTCCGTTGTCGTACTTGTCGAAGATCGGCATGATCACGACTTCGTTGATGACGTCCCACATATCGATCAGGCCGGAAAAATCCGCGACTTCCCGCCGAATCCGCGCCAGTTGCGTCTGGACGATCTGCTCGTCGCTCATCTCCAGCAGCCACTGCGCCGTCGCCGTATGCCAGCACAACGGATGCCCCTTCACCACGCATCCCCGCCCGGTGAACCATTTGGCGGTCTTGGTCAATCTCGCCGTATCCGGCTGCCCGCGCTTCGGCTCAAATCGACCCCAATAAAACGGCAGCGTGATGAAATTGAAGAGATGCGTCAGGCTTCGGGCATGCAATTCCGCCCGCGTTTTCGCCTCTCCTTCCAGCTCATCATTGGCCAGGGCGATGATGCTCGACGCCGTGCAGCCGAAAAGAAAATGATGACGGGTCTGACAAACCGTCACTTCCTGCCTTGCCGCGGGCTTGCGATCACGCCCAAGCACCGTGATCGTCGCACTGGCGGCGTGGTTTTTTCTGATCTGGGCATCGACGCCGGAAGATGACATTTCCATTCGCGTATTCTAGTCTTTCCGGTAGATGCCGACATCAATCGTGGTGAATGATCTTGGCCGCATGCCGTACCGCGCCGCGTGGGACGCGCAGGAGCGGGTGCACCAAGGCGTCGTCGCCGGGGGACCGGAAACGATCCTCATCGTCGAACATCCCCCGGTAATTACTCTGGGCCGCCGCGCGGAATCCATTATAAACCTGATCGCCAGCCCCGAAGAACTGGCCAAGCGAGACATCGACTTGGTCCACAGCGACCGCGGCGGCGACATCACCTTCCACGGTCCCGGCCAGATCGTTGCCTACCCCATCATTCGCCTGGCCGATCATCGTCTCTCCGTCGGCGGATACGTGCATCGCCTGGAAGCGATCGTGATCGCGACGTTGGCGGAACTCGGCATCATAGGCAAGACCGATCCGAAGGCGGTTGGCGTATGGATTGGCGACGCGGGTGAGCCGGCGAAAATCTGCGCCATCGGCGTTCGCATCCGCCGCGGCGTCACTCTGCATGGGCTGGCCCTGAACGTTGATACCGATCTCAGCGGCTTTGCGCACATCGTCCCCTGCGGCCTGGAAGGCCGCGGCGTCACCAGCGTCGCCAAAATCCTCGGCGAAAATTCGCCGTCATTTCAGGCCGTAAAGGAAGACCTCATCCGGCATCTGGTCGAAGGGTTTGCGTGAAAATTCTTCTCCAGTGGATTTCAGCTTGACGTTCAGGTTAGTGTATGGTAACATGCGATCAACCCGCATGTCCGACCGGGAAGACCGGAGGCGAAACCTTGAAATGGCGGATGCCACGAACACGCCTTTTTAGCTCTTTGTTCTCACGTAAAGGCTTGCGTCACTTCTAGTTGCCCCTAGTTGAAAGGAAACAAACATGAATACTCATGTCATTAGGCGAATCGCCGCCGCGTTGGTGCTGTGGGCGGCTTTGGCACCGGGTTTGTGCGTCCCGGCCGCGCATGGACAGACGGAATCCACGAATATTGCAGGGAATGCCTATAAGTTAAGGATGTTGGGGAAGGTGGGTGAAGCCAGAACGCTGCTGGAAAAGACCATCCGGGAAGATCCACGCGATGCGGCGGCAAATTATGAGTTGGCCAGAACCATGGTGCATATCGCGTTGGGAGACTTGAGGAATCCAAGAAGTTTGACGGAAAGATTGGGAGAGGCGCAGCAGTGTATGGCCAAGGCCGAGGAAGATGATCCCAACAATGTGATCTACCCATTTTTTGACGGACACATTGCCTTGCTTCAAGCTTATCCCTCTTTAATGCAAAACCGGCCTGACACGCGGGAAAAGGTTGTCAGGTTGTGCGGGGCTTTTGAATCGGCGCTGAAACTCAAGCCGGATTACCGCCAGGCCATGCTCTACCTGGTCGAAATTTATGGAACGCTTCCAGAGAATCAGGGTGGCGACAAATCAAAGGCTGAGAAGTATGCCAGGCAATTGGAAGGAATGGACGCGGTTTTTGGCGCAAAAGCCAGGTCAATTCTGATGCCGGGACCAGCGAACAACGTTGATTACTGGCAAACCGTCCTGCAGCAACATGAAGGAGACGCCGATGTGCTTGAAGAATTGGGAAAGGCATATTTGAGAGCAGACAAGGTTGATGACGCGGTTGCCTGTTTTGAGGAAGCGATTAAGGTCAACCCGGGGAATGCGTACCTCTTCCTGGATCTCAGCATATATCATACTTGGTCGGCGATGCAGGCGGGTGACGGGTCCGAATTGTTTCGCAAGGCGGTTGCCGCCGGTGACGCGGCGGTGACCAGGTATCTGGATTCCACGCCGGTGTTGCCGATGCGGGCGTACGCGCTGGGAGTACAATATAAGTACAAGCTCCATTCGGGTCACAAGGGACAGGCGGATGAACTCTTGAAGCAAGCCGAGGCACTGGACCCTTATTTCTCAAAGGCCACCGGGACGCCGAATCCCGACCTTTTCATTCCGCCTGATGAGGTTTCACACAACCACCGGTATCTTTTCAGGCCCATCCAGTGAAAGCATAATTACCTTCGCCGGGTATCTATAAGTGACGCGGGCCTTTCCATGAGAATGAGGGTCGGGGTAAGTCCGCCCTTGCCACCGTACCAGCCTGGACGCCACAATGCCCAAATAAATGACCGTTGAAGAATCCTCATCTCCTCAAGCCGGCAAAACCGGCCTGGATCGCTGGATCAGCGACGACGTGGCCTACGTGTTGCCGATGCTTGTGTTTCTGCTCTTCACGTTCGCCGCGGGACATTGGCCGGCGTTTTTTCCCTGGTCCTACATTCTTAAGACCGTGGCGGCCGGGTGGCTCTTGATTCTCTTTCGGAACCATTACACGAAAATCAAATGGAAATACGCGTGGCTCGGAGTGATCGTCGGCGTCCTCGGCCTCGTGCAATGGGTGGGCATGGAAAAACTGCTTCTGCACGTCTGGCCCAATTACCCCCGCGCCAGTCTCGAATCGTTCGATCCGTTCACCAAATTCTCCTCGCCGCTGATGCTCTGGACGTTCGTGACCTTCCGCCTGCTCGGTCCGGCTTTGGTTGTCCCTTTCATGGAAGAACTTTTTTGGCGCGACGTTCTGTGGCGAACCATCATTGCGCCTAACGATTTCAAGCTTGCCGAAGTGGGCGAGTGGGACCCGAAAGCCTTTATCATTGTCACGCTCGTGTTTGCCAGTGTTCACTTGCAAATGTGGCTCACCGCCCTGGTTTGGGGCCTGATGATCGCCGTGCTGCTGGTGCGGACGCGAAGCCTGGGGGCGTGCATCATCGCGCATGCCGTTACCAATTTGCTGCTGGGCGTTTACGTGCTCTACACGCATGATTGGGCATTCTGGTGATGACATTCCCACCGCAAATCCGCTATCATTTGGGGTTCGCGAGCCATTTGTTATGTCCGATGAAACAAAATCTTCTTCCGCATCGCCGTCGCCGGCATCGCCGCGCCGGCTTTATATGGATAACGCCGCCACCAGCTTTCCGAAGCCGAAGCAGGTGATGGAAGCGATGGTGCGATACGCCAACGATTTGGGCGCCAGCGCTGGTCGCGGGGGCTATCGCGAGGCCGTCGAAGCCGGCGCGCTGCTCTCCGAATGCCGCCGGCGTTTGAACCGGCTCTTCCACGGCGAAAACAGCGAGCATTTCATCTTCACGCTGAATTGCTCCGATGCGCTGAACCTGGCCATCAAGGGACTGTTCGGCCCCGGGCGCGCGGGGCACGTCATTTGCTCACAGATCGATCACAATTCGATCCTTCGCCCGCTGAACGCGCTGGCGGACCTCGGATGGGTCGAGCAGACCCGCGTGGCGATCGATCCGTCGAGCGGGCTGCTCGATCCCCAGACGATCGCAAAGGCGATTCGGCCGGATACCCGCCTGATCGCCGTGACCCACGCCAGCAACGTGACCGGCGCCATTCAGCCCATCCGGGAAATCGGAAAGATCGCCCGTCGGCACGGCATTCCGCTGTTGGTCGATGCGGCCCAGTCGGCGGGGCACTGGCCGATCGACGTTCAGGCCGATTGCATCGACCTCTTGGCCGCGCCGGGACACAAGGGTTTGCTCGGCCCGCTCGGCACCGGGTTTCTCTACGTGCGCCCCGGCATGGAAAAGGTTCTCCGGCCGATCAAGGAAGGCGGCACAGGCTCAGTCAGCGAAAGCGACCGCCAGCCGGATTTCCTTCCCGACAAGTACGAACCGGGCAGCCACAACGCCATCGGGATTATCGGACTATCCGAAGGCGTAAACTGGATATTGGACCAGGGCAT
>JBEKXM010000159.1:0-8680 GCA_049512115.1 Tepidisphaeraceae bacterium
TCGCGGACGCCCCATGCCTCCACGCGGGCATCGCCGCCGTCCAGCGCCACGCTCTGAATCGCCGCCGACGGCTTTTGCAGCGGGAAATCCGCCCCAGGTATCTCCTCCACGTCGCTGGTCCCGAACGGCTCAAACGGCACCGTGACCAGCGAACCGGGGGAAAACAGGCTCGCCTCCGGATTCACGGCATCGAACCGGAATCCCAGCAGGCTCAGAGCCTGATACGGCACGTCGCAGGCCTGCCGATGCCAGCGCACCCACCCCTCTTCCCAGTTGTCCAGTCCCACCACCCCGCTGTTCGTCGCGGCGCCCACGCCGAAATAAAGCCTCGGCTCGGCCGGCGGCGCGGGAATCGCCAGATCGGTCACACCGAAATCCCCCTGCGCCGGCAGATTGGCGACGACCGTCCGGTGATCCCCGTTGTAATCGAACGCCGTGATCACCCCCATGTCGTGTGCATCGCGATGGCTGACATAGATCTTGCCCCGGCAGGCCACGATCCCCCCGATCGGACCGTAAATGCGAAAGCCCGGCTCCACGATCGGGATTCGCGTCCCCACCGGGTAGACGTTGGCAATAGAACCGTCCGGCTTGACGTAAAATATCCGCGGATCGCGCCCGTCGACGCCCCCCTCGGCGACGATCTTGTTTCCCGATTCATCGAAGCACAAACCCGTCGGACAGTTCAGGCCCGTCATAAACGGCTTCAACTCAAATCCGTCCGGATATTCGGCAATCCGCCGGTCGATTGTCGTGCGCATCGACGGTGGAACCACCGTCGGCCCCGTGGCGCAGCCGCTGGCCAGCAGACACCCCGCCAGCATCATCAGCTGCCAACGAAACGCGGAAATAACTCGATTGCCTGCCACGACCTAATATGTATAACCCACCGCCAAGCCCCTGTCACTCCGCCCAGGGTAAGTCCGATAATGCGCGTCAAATCTTGACGGTTTTCACCAGGTCCTTCACGTGCTGCACGCTGGTATTGAACATTTTGCGTTCCGAGTCGTCCAAGTCGATTTCGATGATTCTTTCGACGCCTTCCGTCCCCAGAACGCACGGCACGCCCACGAAATATCCGCCCACGCCGTATTCCCGCTCGCAGTACGCCGCGCACGCCATGATGCGTTTTTTGTCGCGGATGATCGACTCGGCCATGGCGATGGTCGCCGACGCCGGGGCGTAATACGCGCTGCCCGTCTTCAGCAGGCTCACGATCTCCGCCCCGCCGTTGCGTGTGCGCTTCACGATCTCTTCCAGGCGCTGACTGGAAACAAGCTGGGAAACCGGAATGCCGCCGGCGAACGAATAGCGCGTCAACGGCACCATGTCGTCGCCGTGCCCGCCGAGGAGCAGCGCATGCACGTCCTCCACGCTGCAACCGATCTCCGCCGCCAGAAACGCGCGATACCTCGCCGCATCCAAAACCCCCGCCTGGCCCACAATCCGCTGGGTCGGAAATCCGCTGGCCTTCCATGCCACATACACCATCGCATCCAGCGGATTGCTCACGACGATCATGACCGCATTCGGCGAGAATTTGGCCACGTTCTGAGCCACTTGCTTCACGATCCCGGTATTGATGCTGATCAGATCGTCGCGGCTCATTCCCGGCTTGCGCGCGACCCCGGCGGTGACGATCACCACGTCGCTGCCGGCCGTCGGCTCATAGGAGGTCGCCCCGGTTATCCTGGCATCAAACCCCTCGACAGGTGAGGCCTGATACAAATCCAGCGCCTTGCCCTGCGGCATCCCCTCCACCTGGGGAACATCCACCAGGACGACATCCCCCAATTCCTTGCTGGCCGCCCAATGTGCCGCCGTGGCCCCGACGTTTCCGGCGCCGATAATGCTGATCTTCGCGCGTCGCATGAAATGATTCCTTTCTGCCTCTGAGCGAGGAATTATGGATAAACCGGGCAAACATTCAAACACACCGCTCGGGATGTGATTCCCAACCGTGCTCCGCCTAAGATGACCACCACCGATGACCCAAGCCATTGCCGAGCCGCTCAACCTGATCCAACCACGCGAAACCGACCGCCTGCTGCTCAAGCAGTTGTTTGCCCTCGCCGGGCCGGTCTGGATTGAGCAAATTTTGCACATGCTGGTGGGTTTGAACGACACCTACCTCGCCAACCACCTCCCCAACCATGCCGCCGACGCGGGAGCGGCGGTTGGCACTATCACCTATTTTCTCTGGTTCATCGGCCTTCTCGTGGCCTCCATCGGCACTGGCAGCTCGGCGCTGATCGCCCGTGCCAAGGGGGCGCGCCACCGATCCCTCAGCAACAAAGTGACCGGGCAATCCGTCGCCGCGGCCATCATCCTCGGCGCCGCCGTGGGTTTGATTCTGATCCTCGCCGGCCGACCGATTGTCGATGCCACCCAACTCCAGGGCATGGCCAAGGGTTTTGCCCTGGATTATCTGCGCCTGCTCAGCATCGCATTGCCTTTCACCATGGTGATGTTCATCGCCGGGGCCTGCCGGCGCGGCGGCGGCGACACCCTCACCCCCGCCGTCGTCATGGTCGTCGTGGACATCGTCAACATGATCTGCAGCTTCGCCCTCACCCGCGGCTGGTGGGGGTTGCCGGTCATGGGTTTTCATGGCATCGCTTCCGGAACCATCATCGCTTATGTCGTCGGCGGCGTTTTGGAATTCCTGGTCGTCTGGTTCGGCACCAGCGGCGCGCGGCTTTACATCCACCGCATGTGGCCGCACTGGCATACCATCAAACGCCTGCTGCGCATCGGCATCCCGGCCGGCATCGAGGGCATTCTCGCCTGGTTCGCCAACTTCGGCGTCATCGCCGTCATCAACCGCATGGATGCCTCCAACGCCAGTTCCGCCGCCCACATGAACACCATCCGCCTGGAAAGCATCAGCTTTCTCTCCGGCGTCGCATTCGCAACCGCCGCCGCAACCATGGTTGGAATCAGCCTCGGCCGCAAAGACCCCGCTCGCGCCGCCCGATGCGCCTTCCTCGCTTACGCCGCCGGCGGCGGTGTCATGATTATTTGCGGCATCCTCATGATCACCCTCGGCCATTACCCCGCCGTATGGCTCTCGCCCAACGACCCGCACATCGTGGCGCTCACCACCCGCTGTCTCAGAATTACCGGATACATCCAATCCGGTTTTGCCGCCAACCTGATCTTCGGCGGCGCCCTGCGCGGGGCCGGTGATACCATGGCAGTCATGTGCCTCAACCTGGCGACCATCCTCGGCCTGCGGTTCACCGGCGTTCTGCTCGTCGGACTATGGTTCAAATTCGGCCTCGCCGCCGTTTGGATCGTTCTGGCCGGCGAGCTGTTTATCCGCGGATTGCTGATCTTCTTGCGATTTCTGCAAGGCGGATGGAAGAAGCTTTTGATATGACCCCGCGGCCGGTCACCGAGTTTCGTTAAGCCAGCTTGTGATCGCGGCCGTGGTCCGGCGCGGGACAAGTCGAGTGCCAAACGCAGACAGCTTGTTGGAAAATCCGGTCACAACAGACCGTTTACCCCGCATCATTGCCCCATACCCAATCCGCGCGGCCTTGGCGGAACTCATGGCTCCCATCCGAAACAACGCCGTATCTGCCGCTCCGGCGCGGACCTGAAACTCCGTCTTCGTCGGACCCGGACACATCGCCGTCACGGTCACCCCGCTGCCGGACAGTTCGCTGGCCAGCGCTTCGGAAAACGAAAGCACGTAGGCTTTGCTCGCGTGATACACGGCCATCCGCGGCCCCGGCAGGAACGCCGCCACCGACGCCACGTTCATGATCCGCCCGCTGCCGCGCTTCAGCATCCCCGGCAAAAAAAGCCGCGTCAGATGCGTCAGAGCCACGACGTTCACCTGAAGCATCCCCAATTGCGTTGAAAGATCGGATTCCGCAAACGGTCCGAGCTTGCCGAAGCCGGCGTTGTTCACCAGATAGTCGATCGGTTTTGATTGCAGGCAATCGAAAACTCGCTGCGGCGCGTCGGCCACGGAAAGGTCCTGCACGATCACCTCGACGTTTACGCGATATTGACCGCGCAATTTCGCGGCCAATTCCTGGAGCTGCGGCTCACTCCGGGCAGTGAGAACCAACTGATGCCCATCGTGTGCAAACAGTTCCGCCAGATCGCGTCCGATCCCGACGGACGCGCCCGTGACCAACGCAGTTTTTCCGGGTGAATCATTCATGGCCCAAGCCGCGCGAACGGAGACGAAACAGATCAAGTTGATGCGATGCGCTCACGATCTTGGCTTTCGTCGATTTTTTGAACGCGTTCTTCGTTTCGACGGGCTTCCTGTAGGAGGAAGATTCTCCACATCAGCCAGGTCCTTCGTCCGCGCGCTGGCCCGTTTGTTCGCGAGAAGATCTTGGAGAGAAATAATCGGCACGCGTACTCCATCCCAAACGGCCTCGCGCCGCCGTGAATAACAGGTCTCAAAGTCCACTCCGCTCGCGCCGGTCAGAATGTCAACGCGGAGTGGTTCCCGCCCGAATACAAAAACAATTCCTTTTTGCAGAAATCGACTGGCCGCCACCGTCGCGGCGCGAAAGCCCCCAAACGATTTCATCGCCTCCGACATCCGCCGCGCGTTGCCTTCCTCAACCGCAATCCAAATATCAAGATCATCCGTCGCCCGGTGATAGCCATGGTAGTTCACGGCGTACCCGCCCAGCACCAGATATCTAACTCCCGCCGAGTTCAATGACTCGAACAGTTCTTTGAAATTTGGGTCGAGGCTTTCCTGGCCCATAGCCATAATTCAGTTGTCGCAACCTCTCAAGAGCCTGCATTCGTTGACGGGGGGTACGCGATAACCAGTATTTGCGGTCCGCTTGATCGGCGGCGGCAAAGGAATCAAATACCTCAACCTTCCATTTGCGCCGCCGCGATTTTTTTTTCGTTGACCGCTTCATCTTCGATTCCTCACGCCACCCTGGCAGGCTGGGTCACGCCACCGTGATCCCCTGATCCAGATAAACGTCCTGAATCAGGTTCAGCAACTTCACGCCGTCGGCCATCGGCCGTTGGAAGGCTTTTCTTCCGCTGATGAGTCCCATTCCGCCGGCGCGCTTGTTGATCACGGCGGTTCGGACGGCGTCGGCGAAATCGTGCTCGCCGCTCGCGCCGCCGCTGTTGATCAGCGGGCTGCGCCCCATGTAGCAGTTGGCCACCTGATACCGGCACAGTTCAATCGGATGATCGCCCGGCGTCAGTTGTGAATAGACCCTCTTGTCGGTCTTGCCGAACTTCAGCGCGTTATATCCGCCGTTGTTTTCGGGCAATTTCTGCTTGATGATGTCCGCCTGAATCGTGACGCCGAGATGATTCGCCTGCCCGGTCAGGTCGGCGGAGACGTGATAATCCTTCTCCGGCGTCTTGAACGCCGCGTTACGCAGATAACACCACAGGACGGTCACAAGCCCCAGTTCATGCGCCGCGGCGAACATACGCGACACTTCCTGAATCTGCCGATCCGATTCCGCCGAGCCGAAATAAATCGTCGCCCCGACCGCCACCGCGCCCATGTCGAACGCCTGTTTCACGTTGCCGAATAAAATCTGATCGTACTTGTTGGGGTAGGTAAGAAACTCGTTGTGATTGAGCTTGACGAGAAAGGGAATTTTGTGGGCATATTTGCGCGAGCAGGCGCCCAGAACGCCGAGCGTCGAAGCCACGGCATTGCACCCGCCCTCCAGCGCCAGCTTCACGATGCTCTCCGGATCGAAATATGTCGGATTGGCCGCGAAGCTCGCTCCGGCCGAGTGCTCGATCCCCTGGTCCACCGGCAGGATCGAAACGTACCCGGTCCTGGCCAGTCGGCCGTTATTGAGGATCGCATTGAAATTTCGCAGCACCCTCGGCGTCCGGTCCGTGAACGCCAGGACCCGATCCACGAAATCCCCGCCCGGAAGATGCAGGGTTTCGCGCTTGAACCCCTTGGCGACGTAGCCAAGCAGGGCATCGGCGTCCGAACCCAGAAGATCGACAAGTTGACGGTTTGTTGCAGACATAACTAAAGCTCCTTTGGATAGACAGGCCAAGAGTGTAAGGACGCCGCCGTCCGATGCAATTAGGAAATTCCCCTAACCGCGCATTGACAATCCATCCGGTTCGATGAATTCACTGGCCGGGCGGCTGACTCATCTTCAGCAAATCCGGAAGGACTTGCACAAATCGGCTCCGAGCAAGGATTTGGTCCACCCCGGCCGACCGCGCTTGCCCGATGGTCTGGACATCTTCGTGCGAGACAAACCCCACTACCGTTCTCCCGGCCGTTTGCCGCCATTGCCCCGCCGCCGCGATCGCCCCCGGCAGATTCAAATCCACGATCATCAGATTGCCCCCAACTCCATCAAGCTTCAAGACTTGCGCCGGATCGCGGATCACCTTCACCGCCGCGCCAGCCGCCCGCGCTTCGGCCAGGATCCTTCCTGAAAACGTCAGGTCGCGCACCAATACGAGGATTAAGGCAGTTTCTGCATCGCACATTCAGTGCTTTTCGTCCTTGTGTCCATGCGGCTTGGCAACCGGATAGTATTCTCCCTCGTAATCCTTTTTCTCTTCCTGGGGCATGGGCACATGCGGCGCGTCGGCCGGCCCTCCGGCGAGCTTTTTCACCTCCGGCACAGGCGCAGGCGCCGTCTCAACCGCTGGCGCGGCCGTCGCCGACGCCTTCAACGTCGCCTCCATGCTCTCCTCTAACTCCCTCAATCTATCCATGTCGCCCTTGCTCACCACCGCCGCCGGCGCCGCCGCAACCGCCGGCGCCGGACCGCCCTTGAACCGGCTCAGGTCGTATTCCTCAGGCTTCATCTTGCCCAGCCCACCTTTGATCATCACGGTCAACAATGTTGGCCAGATCACGCCGACGATCAGAAACGTTCCGATCATCCACGCCTCAAATCCATATCTCGACGATTCCAACCACCGATAATGGAACGAGATGGGAATGGCCGCCTGCCCCTGCTGGGCTTGAAGGAACTGGTTCGTGGCCACCAGAAAATCCCTGACGGTATGCTGATCGGCCGGGTTCCACGGAATCCAATACGCCCCCGGGCTTCCCCGCTTCCATCCGTTCCACTCCTGAATCTTCATATCTGCCGCACTCTTGGCATCCCGAAGACTTCGATTGGCGTTGATGATCGCTTTTTCGCCCGCCGCCGTGTCCTTGTGATAAAACCGCGCCGTCAGCGAATTCAGCGTGTCGCCCTTTTTGGCGAAGTACAAGCTCGCCGCCGGATACGCCTGGCGACCCTGGTTCGGCGAAGCCTGCGGAGTCGGCTCATAGGGAAACGGCGCCCATAGGTATTCCGTATCCGTTTCTCCCGCCGGATGCGCCGCATCCGGCGGCTGGAGCCGCGTGTAGCTCACCAGTTGAAGCTTGACGACTTTGTCCCCAACCGGCACATCCTCCACCGGGTGGACAATCACATTGCTTATCCAGGCGCGCCGATGGTTTGAATCCTTCGGATCAACCCACGGCTGGAGCATCAATCCGGTCTCGAATGTCACCGTGGAGACGGAGCGATGCTGAATCGCCGTATCCGCGCCCCCTGAATTGAGGAACGCCAGAAGCGCCCCCAACACCAGGCTCAGCCCCACCCAATGCCACCATTTCATTTGTTCCACGAAACCCATAACCCCATTTCCTCTGCCATATCATCCCAAGAACAAGACGGAGTGACAAGGAGCTTCACCCGCCGGAGTGGTTCAATTTCAATCCCCAAAGCCCGCGGATGGCCATCCGTGGGGTTCCCCCGCCCAACGTTCAGCCGCGCCGAGAGCGAGAGCCCTTTCTCTTCTTTCCAGACCTCTTGGCGCGTCCCCCAGCGCGCTTCTCGAGCTTCCGAATCCTCTCGACAATCTCAGGAAGCTGCCCGAGCAGGGTAAGTCCTTTCCGCCCGTGCGGCGCCGGCGTCGCCGGGGCGCCGTAAAGAACCGCCCCATCCGCCGCGTCGGTCGCCACCCCGCCTCGGGCGGCAATCGTTACCCGATTTCCCACCACCAAATGCCCCGCCACCCCCGCCTGTCCGCCGATGGTCACATGATGACCGATCCTCGTGCTGCCCGCTATCCCCGCCAGCGACACCAGCAATCCGTGCTCTCCGATGCTCGCTCCGTGTCCAATGGCGACAAGATCGCTGATCTTCGTCCCGGCCCCAATGACCGTCTTTCCCAACGTCGCCCGCTGAATCGTGACGTTCGCTCCGATTTCCACGTCATCGCCAAGTTCCACGATCCCCACCTGCGGAATCTTATGATGCGCCCCTTCGTGCGTCGCATACCCAAACCCATCCTGCCCGATCACCGACCCCGCATGGAGCGTCACCCGGTCGTGAAGAACGCAATCGTCATACACAACCGCATTGGGATAAAGCACACAATCCCGCCCCAGGACGGCCCGCGGCCCCACGTACGCACCCGGATAGATCACGCATCCCTCGCCCAGTTTGGCCGTCGGATCAATATGGGCCTGCGGATGCACGCCGGCGTGCGGATGCTTCCGATGCCCGTGCAGCAGCACCATCGCCTGCATGAACGCGAAATACGGATCATCACATCGCAGAATCGTCACGCGGTTGCTTCTCGTCGCCTTGGACGCGATCACCGCCTCGGCCCGGGTGGTGACCAGCAGCTTTTCATATTTGGGATTGGAAAGAAAGCTAAGCTGGCCCGGTCCCGCATCTTC
>JBEKXM010000160.1:0-8672 GCA_049512115.1 Tepidisphaeraceae bacterium
TTCTTCGGCTCCTCCTGCACCCAGCCCACGTCGTGGGCGTTGCGGTACTTGGCAAGGATCGCCTGAAGCTCCGCCTTGGGATACGGATAAAGCTGCTCGACGCGCACGATGGCGACGTCCTGTCGCCCCGCCTTCTCGCGGGCGGCTTCCAGCGTGAAATAAATCTTCCCGCTGCACAGCAGCAGCCGCCTCACTCGATCCCGTGATGGAAACGTGCGATCGTCGATCACCAGATGGAACGATCCATCCGTCAGATCGCTCAGCACCGAGATGGCGTCGCGGAGATTGGCCTTGGGCATCATGAGGATCAGCGGCTTGCGGAAGTTGCGCTTCATCTGCCGTCGAAGCACGTGGAAATACTGTGCCGGCGTGCTGGGATAAACGACCTGGACGTTGTCCTCGGCGGCCAGGGCCAGGAAACGGTCGAGATAGGCGTAGGAATGTTCCGGCCCGGAGCCTTCGTAGCCGTGCGGCAGCAGCATCACCAGTCCGGACATCTTCCCCCATTTGGATTCGGCGGCGACGATGAACTGGTCGATGATCGGCTGGGCCATGTTGACGAAATCCCCGAACTGCGCCTCCCAGACCACGAGGTTGCGCGGGTCGGCGGTGCTGAATCCGTACTCGAAACCCAGGACCGCCAGTTCCGACAGCATCGTGTTGACGACGATGATGGGCGCCTGGTGTTCGGCGATGTTCGCCAGGGGGACGTATTTGTCGCCGTTGTTGTAATCGCGCAGGGCGGCGTGGCGGTGGGTGAACGTGCCGCGCTGGGTGTCCTGACCGACGAATCGGACGGGGATCCCCTCGAGCAGCATGCTTCCCAGCGCCAGCATTTCCGCCCCGCCCCAGTCGATCGGAGCTTTCCCCAGCGCCATTTCCAGCCGGCGGCTCAGCAAGCCCTTCAGCTTGGGATGAACGGTGAATCCGTTGGGGACTCGGCTGGCGCCCTCGCCGACCTTCCGCAGAATGTCGGCCGAAACCTTCGTGACCGCCGACCAATCCGCCCCGGCGCGACAGTAGCCTTTCCAAATCCCGCCGAAGGACGGCGGGAGGCTCACGGCGGTCGGCATGCTTTGGCGCGCGTTGTTGAGCGCCTCGTCGAGCCGGCGACGGCATTCGGCTTTCATCTCCTCCAGCTTTTCAGCGGTGAGGACGCCCTGGTCGAGCAGTTGCTTGGCATAGATATCGCGGACGGAGGTTTTGGCGGCGATCTCGCGGGCCATCACGGGCTGCGTGAAACTCGCCTCGTCCTGTTCGTTGTGGCCATTCTTGCGGTAACACCAGAAGTCGATCATGACGTCGCAGTGGAATTCCTGCCGGAAGGCGATCGCCAGCCGGGCCGCATGAATGCACGCCTCGGGATCGTCGCCATTGACGTGGAAGATCGGGGCTTGAATCATCTTGGCCACGTCGGTGGGATACGGGGTGAACCGGCCCTGACGCGGCAGCGTGGTGAATCCAATCTGGTTGTTCACGATCAGGTGGATCGTGCCGCCGGTGCGATAGTACGGCAATTCCGACAGGCCCAGGGTTTCGTGAACGATTCCCTGTCCGCAGAAGGCCGCGTCGCCGTGGATAAGGATCGGGACCACGCGGGTGCGCGTCGCGTGATCGCCGCGATAGTTCTGCTTGGCGCGGACGATGCCGACGACAACCGGATTGACCAGCTCGAGATGGCTGGGGTTGTAGCCCAGGGCGATATGGATGCTGTGGTTGTTCTTCGTCAGGCGGTCCTGCGCATAGCCCAGGTGATACTTGACGTCGCCGTCGCCGTCCTGGCTGTCCTGGGTTCTGCCCTCGAATTCGCGGAAGATGACCTCGTAGGGCTTGTTGACGACGTGAGCCAAGACGTTGAGTCGGCCGCGATGCGACATCCCCATCACAACTTCCAGAATCCCCAGCGAAGCGCCGTCATCGACCAGGGTGTTGAGCAGCGGGATCAGCGCCTCGCCGCCCTCCAGACCGAAGCGTTTTTGTCCCGGCTGCTTGAGGGCGAGGAAATCTTCCAATCCCTGGGCGACGATCAGTTCGTACAGCAGCGCCTGCCGTTCCGCGGCCGTCAGGACGGGTCGGTTGAGGATCGGCTCCATGCGCTGGATGAGCCATTCGCGCTGCGCCTTGTCGGTGATGTTGACGAACTCGACGCCCAGCGTGCTGCAATAAGTGGTCCGCAACTTGTCGATCAGATCGCGCAGCGTCCCGTCGAAGGGGCCCTGGAAATCGGTTTGGGTGACGCGCTTGTCCATGTCCGCCGGCGTCAGGCCGAACTGCGAGAAGTCCAGCAGTGCGTGGCTGGGCCGGTTGTGTCCGAGCGGATCGAGGTTGGCGATGAAATGCCCCAACTCGCGGTAGGAATGGACCAGGTTTTTCGTCTCGACGCCGGCGCGGGCCTGGCTCGGGGTGAGCTGGCCGTCGGCGTCGAATGCGCCGCTCAGGGCGGCGGCACGTCCACCGGCGGCGCCGAAACCCGCGAAAAACGCCTGCCAATACGCGTCCACAGAGCTCGGATCGGCCTGATACTGCTGGTACAGCCGGTCGATGTAATCCGCATTGTCCCGGTTGATATTGTCGAACGCTTCCATAGACACAAGTCCCAGCGCCCCCGATTCCGATGGGCTTTCAATTGTAGGCCTTCAATTAATCGGCGCCCTCAATCTAGCTTAACGCCTTTCATTTGCCTTTCCAGCTTTGCATCGACGCAATGCTGCAATGCCTTTCTTTCTACATCGACCCTCATTCCTGTGCGGCTCAAACACCCCGCATTTTCGCCGTTCAGCAAAAATGAGACATCCATCAAATTCTCGTCAAAATGTCTTATAAGTGTAATTTCTATAATACGTTATAAACATTCAATGTCCGGCGCCTGGCGTTTCGCCTGATTCAAACAATCCGGGACAAGGACTAGAATAAGGATAGACGATAGTCCCTGATTGGGCGAGCAACCATGCCAACAGAATTGATTTGTCCGGATTGCGGGGGCGTCATCGGCGGCAAATCGACCGATGCCGGCCACGCCTGCGTATGTTGGGCCAATAAATCCGCTGATGGCGAACTGCCAGGCGGGCAGGATTCCAGCGCGGACACCGTCGTCGAAAGCCCGAACGGCCCGCGGCCCAAGGTTTGTTGCCAATGCGGAACGGATTTGACCGGCAAGAAGCGTTTGCGCGACAGCCGGGGATACTGGTGTTACGCCTGCCACAAGCTGGATAAGGAAGCGAACAGGCCCAAAGGCGAGCGATGCGACGATTGCGGCCGAATCGTCGCCGAGGCGGCTTTGAGCGAATTTGAAGGCCACCGTATCTGCGGCGCCTGCCGCGCCGAACGGAAAGACCTCGCCAGGGAACGCCGCCGGCTCAGCCCCGTCAAAACCGACGCGCATGACAGGTTGGCCAAGCAGCGGGTGTTTTGGCTATTTGGCATTCTTGCCGTTCTGGCGGTGATCGTTATCCTTCGCCAACTGAGGATCATCGGAGTGTAAACCAGACCGTGCGCTGCGGGGCGGAATGCCGCATATTCTATTCAAACGCCAGTTCATAGACGCGATCCGGCGCGGCGACAAAACGACGACGTTGCGGCGGTGGAAGTCCTGCCGTTTGAGCTCGGGATCAAGAGCGTTTGCCCCGGGCGTCGGGTGGTTGAAAATCCTCTCCTGTGAGGAAATCAACCTCAAAGACCTCACTTACGACGATGCCCAGGCCGACGGATTCGCCTCCCTGAGCGAGCTTCTGGCCACGCTCCGGCAAATCTATCCCAACCATAAAACCGATGGCCGGTGCTGGTATCGCGTGGTCTTTCGGCCAGAGGCCCCGGAACCCCCACCCCCCCACGATGCCCGAAAGCACCTGGCTCGCCAAATCCGGGCCGACCTTGACAAGGCCGTCCGACAAAGCGGATCATTGTTCCCCCTATGAGCAGCGCGGTCATCCTGCAACATATCGCCCACGAGGCGCCGGGGCGAATCGTGCCGATCTTCCGTGATTATGGGATCCCGGTTCAGCTTCGCCGGCTATACCAGGGAGACGAGGTGCCGAGCGACCTCGATGAGGTCCGCGTCCTGGTGGTGCTGGGCGGCTCGATGGGCGTGGGCGACGTGGGAAATCCGAAATTCCCCTATCTCGAGCAGGAAATTGAGGTTCTGAAACGCATGATCGCCGCCGACAGGCCGGTTTTGGGCATTTGCCTGGGCGCGCAGCTCCTGGCACACGCCGCGGGGGCTAGGGTCTATCCGAATACCAAACCCGGCCCCAAACCCCAAGACCCGCCCGTTCCCGTACCGGAACTGGGTTGGGGTCCGGTGAATTTCCCCTTCCCCGGCGGAACGGAACCGATCGTCATGGGAATGACCGATGGCTCGATGATGTTTCATTGGCATTACGACACATTCGATCTTCCCCGTTTGCCCCCGCCGCCGGATGCCCCCAAGCCGCCGGCGCCGCCGCCACCGACGGGCAACGCCCTGCTTTCCTCCAGCCGCCTGTGCAAAAACCAGGCCTTCCGTTTCAAAAATCGCCTTTTTGGGTTCCAATATCATTTTGAGTTCACAGAAAGCGATCTTGAAATGGTGATTTCCGCCGGGCGGCACGACATCGCCAAGGTTCTCGGCCCGGACGGGGAGAAGACGATCCGTCAGGAAACGGTCGTGAATTACCCCCGCTACGCCCGGCAAGGCGAGCGGATGCTGCGGAATTTCGTGCAGTTTCTCAAGGTGTATTGATTAAATCCTTCGTTGATCCGCGCCCAAGCGGGTCGCCGCGAGATAGTGCATGCAATCGTCTTTTACCCATTCCGGTCAACCCGCCAGAAAGCCCTTTGTGCGGCCCTGGGCATTGGCGACGCCTATCGCCGTCCTGCTGGTCTGTCTGCCCATGCTGCGGCCGCTGCGGCAACCGGGGCGGGCGTCGGATGATGAGCAGCTTCGCCTGGCGACGATCGCCGCCCTCGTTCAGCATCGCACCGATCCCGGCCTTTTGGCAGACCGGCTTGCCATCAACACCCGGTTGTTCATCCTCCCCTCTCACGTCATTTCCGTCGATCATCGCATTTACAGCGATCAGCCGCCCATGCTGGCGTTCCTGCTCAGCGGCCCCGCCCTGATTCTTGATTGGATGGGATATCCCCTTCGGGAGAATTCCGTGCTGGCGGCCTATCTGCTGACCCTGCTCGGCGTGACGCTTCCAGTCGCGGCGGCGGCGGGGCTCATCTACCGCATGGGCCGAATCTTCGAGCTGCGCCGGCAATGGCGCACTGCTCTGGCCGCCGCCGTCGTCTTCGGAACCGGACTCATCAGCTATGCCGTCGTCCTCAATCCCCACGTCCCCGCCACCGTACTCGTCCTGGCTTCCGCCGCATGCCTCATTCACCTCGCCGCAAGCCCCAACCCCTCGCGCGGCGGGGCATGGCTCATCCTCGCCGGATTCTACGCCGCCCTGGCGACCACCATCGACTTCTCGGCCATCGTCTTTCTCCTTCTCCTGCTTGTCGCCGTCCCCGCCATGCGATTGCCAACCGCACTTCGCATCGGCGGAATCATCCTCTATCTCTTCGGCGCCGCTCCGCCCATTCTCCTCCATGCGACTTTGACCATCCCGCTCACCGGCAATCTCCTGCCCGGGTCGATGCACCCGGAGTTGGCGATGCATCGCCGGCTCGTCGTCGAAGAACCCGCCATCGACGCCACCGCCGATTTGGCCGTCGCCAATTCGTCAATCGATGCCGATGACGATATGGACCCCAATCCCGCGCCGCCCTCGGTCTGGCAGAAAATCGAGCGCGGATTCGCCAGCTTCGCCGGCACCCTGCTCGGCGAGCATGGACTGTTGGTTCACTTCCCCGTGGTGATCCTGGGCTTCGCCGGGATGTTCGCGGTCATGCACCGCCATTGGCCCAGCACCACCAAAATCCTCGCCGCCGACAGCGCCATCGCCGCCATCATCGGCGTGATCATCTTCTGCGCCACCCGCTACGGCTCCGCCAGCGCCGGCTTCGCCAACCGCTGGCTCATCGTCTTTCTCCCGTTCCTTCTCTTCTGGGCCGGCGCCTGGCTCCGCCGCCCCCATTCCACCCCGGCTTGGTCCCTGGCCGCCATCCTGCTCACCTTCAGCGTATTGGTCTCCCTGATCGGCGTCACCGATCCGATGCCCGTCGGCGGCTACAGCAAATACACCGCCGTCTCCGCCCTGCGCGATTTATTCAAATCGTCGCCGCAATTACAGGGAACCACCCTGGCGGATCGATAGCGGGCCACCGGACCGAACCTCCAACTTTGATCGGCTGGTTCCCCGCTGGATATGGCTGGAAAGGAAACTCTACAGCGTGAGAAACAGCACGCCTAACAGACCGTAGGCCACCAACGCTACCAATGCGGTGAACCTTCCCGATCGACAACATACGGCAAGGCAGGCAGATATAAGTATCCCACAACCCGACCAAAGGAACCTCGCAATCTGCGATTCCCTGAAGGTCATTCCGGGGTAACGGTCGTTGAGATCGACAACTAGGAGCGACAGGATGAACATCGCGCCAAACACGATGTTCGCGATCCAAAGCGCCTTTCGCCAACCCAACTGGTTTTCCCTTTCGTTGGCGGATGGTCGCAAATAGTCGAGCATTCGGAGCATTCTAATCCTGCCGCATGCGATATACAGCGAGCACTCTCGGCAAAAGACGGACGTTGCAGTCCGCACGATGCCGGGATTGTAGCGTCGTTGAGACCGAAGTCGGGCATCCACCGGCACTACGCTGCTTTACTCACCCACGCCCGAAAAAACCCCGAAATTGTGGCGCACGCGGGGTCAGATCGCGCCGGTGTTTCGGAACCTCCGACCATAAACGATCATCCGCCCGCCGGTTGAGTCGCGGGCGGCGAATATCCCTTGCTTTGCAGATAATCTAATGCCGCCGGATCCTGTTGCCAGCCCGGCTTGACATACCAGTTGCCGTTTTTGTTCCGGTCAATGACAAAATCGAGCATTCCGGCGCTGGCGGGCAGGCCATGCCACCCCTCGGTATCGCGTACGTAGGTCGCAATGTCCTCAACGATCATCTGGGCCAATCGTCGGTCAACGGCTATCCAAGCCGTTGCCCTCGCATAAGCCCCGCTGCACATTCGGTCCGCATTGTTCGAGCCGACGTGAGCTGCGCAGGAATGCCATTCAGGCTTCAAGACATTGGAGCCTACCGCCAGTGCAATCAACTGCGTTCGCTCCGGTTCAGACATGAAGTGATACTCAAAGGGAATGCCAAAATACAGGTAGCGAAGGTCGCCCGTGTCCAACCGAATTTCAGCCGATGGCCCCTTGATGAGGGCATACGCAAAAATAAAGACGATGCAAACAATACAGAGCAGGATCGCGCGACTGGAACTGCGTCGTTTCATAATGCTCTTTCCGATTCAGTAGGTCACCCTGCCTCGTCTGCTAACCAGTGTCTTTTTCGCTCCCGCGTTTCGCTACCTCCCCTTAAGCGGCTAGCACTGAATTATTCCGAACCATTGCTCCAATCGCTGCGCATGCGGGGTCAGAACAGGCCGATGCTATTTCTAAACCCCCTCCCGAATCGCCTCCGCCAAATCTACCTTCCCCTCGTACAAGCTCCGCCCCACGATGACGCCCCAGATCGGCAATTGGCGGAGATGGCGAATGTGCTCGATGCTGCCCACGCCGCCGCTGGCGATCACGGGAACCTTGCCGGCTTCGGCGATCGCGCGCGTCTGCTCGATGTTCGGACCCTGTAGCATTCCATCCTTGGCCACATCGGTGTAAAGAATCGCCGCCAGCGGCCAATCGCTGACTTCCCGCGCCACGTCCACGGCACTGCGAGAGGATGTCCGCGTCCAGCCGCACACGGCGATCAAGCCGTCCTTGGCATCCACGGCCAGGATAATTTTCCCCGCGTATGCCGGCTCATGCGCCAGTGATTCAAACCATTTCCAATCCTCCATCGCCCGGGTTCCGACGACGACGCGCTGGACGCCGGCGCCCAGGAGCCGATCGATGTCCTCGGCTTGCCGAATCCCGCCGCCGGCCTGCACGGACAATCCGGGCGTTTTCGCCAGGCGGGAGATCAATTCCGTCTGCACCGGCCGGCCTTCCTTGGCCCCGTCGAGATCGACGACGTGCATCCATTTCGCCCCCTCGGCCGCGAACGACCGGGCGGTTTCGAGCGGATCGACGTCGTAATTCAGTTGCTGCGCGTAATCCCCCTGTTTCAGGCGAACCACGCGCCCGCCGCGAAGATCGATGCTCGGCACCACGATCAGAGACATAAACTCCCGGCTTATGTCTTCTTCGCGTCCTTCGCGCCTTCGCGGTGAACTCCTGGAAAGATTACCGCGAAGACGCGAAGTGCGCGAAGGACGCGAAGAAGACGCGGGAATTCTAATTCTAATTGGCGCGCGTACAATCATCATCATGCGGATTACTAACCGCGGATTGCATGGATAACGCGGATAAGAACTGAATTTATCCGTGTAATCCGCGTAATCCGCGGTTCGATTGAATTGTTCGGAAAAAGTGTTCCATGGACGACCGCCTCGAAAAACTCGCCGAAAAGGCCAAAGGCTTGCCGAAGTCGCCCGGCGTGTATCTCATGAAGGACGACAAGGGACGGGTCATTTACATCGGCAAGTCGGCCAGCCTGCGCGAGCGGGTTTCCAGCTATTTCCAGGCGGC
>JBEKXM010000161.1:0-8638 GCA_049512115.1 Tepidisphaeraceae bacterium
GACCCTGACATACGGCAGCCCCTGCAAATCCCGGCGGACCATCTTAAACCCGGCCCGCCCGATCCCGCACAACCCCACCCGCAAAGCGTCCCTCTTCATGCCCGGAAATTATAGAGGCCGATCGGCGATTGCCAATCATTCCGAACTTGCCAATCTCCGCTTGGAATTGCATACGTAGACCTGCCCTTCGACGCGTTTCAAAACCCCGCGAAGCGTCAGCATGGTCAAATCCTGCATCACCACCTCGGCCGGCAGGTCGGTCCGGGCGATAATCGTGTCCAGCGGCGTCGGCTCGGCGCCGATTTCATCCACGATGCGCTGCTGCCGGGCGTCCAGCGCCACGCCGGCCGGGGTCTCCGGCGGCTGGGCGGCAACCGGCAAATCGGCGGCGGCCTCCGCAGCGGGAATCGTGATCTCGTGCGGCAACGGGCCGAGGTTGTCGAGAATGTCCTCCAACCCCGTCACCAGCACCGCCCCGTCGCGAATCAGCGCATGCGGCCCAGCCGACATCGCCTGGTCGATCCGCCCCGGAATCGCAAACACCGGCCGATTGTGCGAATCGCACGCCAGCCTCGCCGTAATCAGCGCCCCGCTGGCCACGTCCGCCTCCACCACCAGCACTCCGCGCGACAGCCCGCTGATGATCCGATTCCGACGCGGAAAATTCTCCCGCAACGGCGCCGACGACAGCGGAAATTCGCTGATCACCGCCCCGCGCCCGGCGATCTGATCGAACAACGCCTGATTCTCCGGCGGATAGACAATATCCACCCCACACCCCAGCACCGCCACCGTCCGTCCCGTGGGCAACGAAAGCGCCCCGCGGTGGGCCGCCGAGTCAACCCCCCTCGCCCCGCCGCTGACGATCGTGAATCCCGCCTGCGCCAGCAGGCCCCCGAACCGCTCACCCTGTTCCCGCCCATAATGCGAGCACCGCCGGCTTCCCACGATCGCCATCGCATTCAAATCCCGATCCTCGAATTGCCCCCGCACCCACAACACCGTCGGCGGATCGGAAATGGATTTCAATATCGCCGGATACCCCTCATCCTCCAGACACAACAGCGAAACCCCCGCCGCTCTGGCCCGCTCCAATTCCCCCTCCACCTGCCCCGCCGCCTCCCGAAGCGCTCGATGAATCTGCTGCGACGTCCCCGGCCCAATTCCCTCCACCGACCGCAGCAGCCCCGCATCCGCCTCGCACGCCGCCTGTGCGCTTCCCGCGATCTCGATCAGCCGCGTTGTCAGAATCGGCCCGATCCCCTCCGTCAGCGCCAATTGCAGCCAATGCGTCAGAGCCATGGCGGATATGATAGACGACAAAATCCAAAACCCGAAATCCGAATGACAAAGTGGTCATTCGTCATTGGTCATTGGGGCTTGATTCGTCATTCGGATTTCGGATTTCGGGTTTTCATTTCAACGTCTCCACCGCCTCCCGAATCAACTCCCCCGGCACGTCATGGCGCACCATCGCCTTCCCCACTTTCTCCAGCAGCACCAGTCGAATTCTCCCCTCCTTCACCTTCTTATCGAACGCCATCGCATCGCAGACTTTTTTGACTTCGACCCGCAACCGACCCGTCGGCAATCCCGCCTTCCGAATCGTCGAAACGATCCGCTCATAATCGCCCCGCCCGATGTTCCCCAGCTTATGCGACACATACGCCGCCGCGCACATCCCCAGCGCCACCGACTGCCCGTGCGAATACGAAAAATTCGACGCCGATTCGATCGCATGCCCGAACGTGTGCCCGAAATTCAGATGCGCCCGCTCGCCCTTCTCGAACGGATCGGCCTCGACCACTCTGGCCTTGATGGCCACGTTATGGGCCACCAACTCCGAAAGCACGCTCATGTCCAGCTTCAACGCCCGCTCGATCTTCTCATCCAACGTTGCGAACGCCTCCGCGTCGCGGATGAGATCGTGCTTGATGCACTCCGCCAATCCATTTCGCAGTTCCACGGCTGGCAACGTCGCCAGGACCTGCGGATCGGCAAACACCGCGATCGGCTGATGAAACGCCCCGATGAGATTCTTCCCGACGACGTGATCGACCCCCGTCTTTCCTCCCACGCTGGCATCCACCATGGCCAGGAGCGTCGTCGGTGCCTGCACGAACGGCACCCCGCGCAGGATCGTCGCCGCCAGAAACCCCGCCATGTCCCCCACAACCCCCCCGCCGAGGGCCACGATCGGCGTGCCACGCTCGATCCTCGCCGACAAAAATCGGTCATACATCGGCAGCAGCATCGCCATGGTCTTATGCTGTTCCCCCGCCGCCACGGTTGCCGTGATAGTTTCAAATCCCGCGTCCTTCAGCGAGTTTTCCAATCCTTGCAAATGCAGCCCCGCGACATGCGTATCCGTAACGATCCCCGCCTTGCCCGATTTGCTCAGCCGCCGTAGTTCCCCCCCGACGCGCCCCAGCAGCCCCGGCTCAACCAAGACGTCGTAACTGCCGCTTGCAAGCTTTACCGTAACCTTCTGCACGCGCGAAATTATAATGCCACCCGCCTCAGAATGCGCGGGGTTTGACCTCTTCCCAGAACGCCCACGGCGCCGCCGTGGGGTTTGTATCGCGCCCCATTCTTCCAAGGTGATCAACCCCTCGCGAGCCCGGCTGCCTCGCAACCGACGATTCCGTCGCGGTGTTAACCCGGCTCCCTCCAACATCTCGAAATCCCCCGATACTCAAACTCCGCCTGGCGCTTGGCAAACTCAATGCTGATGTGAAACGTATCCGTGCGAACTTTCCAATCTTCGTCGCAATAGAAAAGATAAAACGAAGCCTCTCCATCATACTGACAAATGGCCAACCCTTTCGCCGGCCCCAACACTTCCCCCGCGCGCCGGTGCGTCGTTGCTCCAGTCGGTATGACAGCCTCCGAGACCTCCGCGAAACAAACCAGTCGCGCTCCATCAAGCTCTTTGGGTGGCGGTTTCAAACCGTCATCCCGCTCTCCGCATCCGCTTGCCGCGCCGCTTGCATCGCATCCCACTCTTCCACGGTAATCAGCGCCTCGCGAGCCTGGCTACCCTTGTACGATCCCACAATCCCCGCGCTGGCCATTGCCTCCACCAATCGGCTCGCCCGACTATACCCGATCGTCAGCCGCCGCTGCAATAAGCTCACGCTCCCGCGCTTGGTCTCCAGCACGACGCGCACGGCGGAGTCGAACAGCTCATCTTTGGCCGCTTCCTCGTCCACCGTTGTCCCGGCTCGAATCTGCATCAGTTCCGGCTCAAACTGCGCTTCGGCCAGCGCTCTGACCACCTTCACGCTCTCCTTCATCTCCCGGTCGTCGATGTACGTGCCCTGCCCGCGGGTCGGCTTGCTCGCCCCGGGCGGCAAAAACAGCATGTCACCCTGCCCCAGCAGCAAATCCGCGCCGTTCTGGTCCAGCACGATCCGGCTGTCCATCTTGCTCGCCACCCGAAACGCGATCCGGCTCGGCATGTTGCTCTTGATCAATCCCGTCACCACGTTGGCCTGCGGCCTCTGCGTCGCCACCACCAAATGGATCCCCACCGCCCTCGATTTCTGCGCCAACCTCACGATAAACCCTTCTACTTCCTTCCCGCTGGTCATCATCAAATCCGCCAATTCGTCGATGATGATAATGACGTATGGAAGCTGCTTGGGAATTCTCGCTTCCTCCTCCTCCGACGACGGCTTGAACCGCTCCACCAATTCCTCCCGCGTCAGCGCGTTGTATCCCTTGATATTCCGCACGCTCGCCTCCGCCAGGATTTCGTATCGCTCGTCCATCTTCTCGCACGCCCATTCCAATACGTTCGTCGCCCTCCCCGAATCGTTGATGATCGGGCACATCAGGTGCGGAATGTCCTTGAACGGCGCCATCTCCACCACCTTCGGGTCCACCAGGATCAGCTTCACCAGGTCCGGACGCTGGTGATACAAAATCGACATGATGATCGAATTGATGCATACCGACTTCCCCGAGCCGGTGGTCCCCGCGATGAGCAGGTGCGGCATCGCCGTCAGGTCCGCGATCAGCGGCTCGCCGCTCGCGTCCTTCCCCAGGAACAGCGGCAACGTCATTTTCCGCGTCGCATCCGGCGCCGCCTGCATCAGTTCCTTCAGGCGCACTTTCTCTTTCTGCTCGTTGGGCGCTTCGATCCCCACCGTGTTCTTCCCCGGCACCGGTGCCACGATCCGCACGCTCTCCGCGCGCAGCGCTCGCATGATGTCGTTCGATAACGCCGTCACCGACGACACTTTGATCCCCGGCGCAAGCTCCAACTCGTACATCGTGATCACCGGTCCCGTGTCGATCTCCACCACCCGGGCCTCGATGTTGAACTCCCTCATCGCCTGCTCCAGCATCGCCGCCTTCTCACGAACGAATTTCTCCTGGCTCTCGGCGAATCCGTATTCCGCATCCGCCAGGCAATCCCACGGCGGAAGGTGATATTCCCCCAGCTCCTTCGGCGGAACCGGGCTGGTTTGCCGCGGCTTCACCATGCTCGGCAGCTTCACGATGATGTCCGCGCGCGGCGCCGGCTTCGGGGCCTCCTCCGGCTGCGCGTCCTCGTCTTCCAGGTCGAACGCCTGCAACTGCGCCGCCTTATCTGGCTTCAGAAGCACCGGCGTCTTGCTGTCATCGTCCTCATCGTCATCCTTGCTGCGAGGCGCCGGTTTCACGCGCTTGGCCGGCAGCCGCTTGAAAACCGCCCCGAATGCCGCAACCGAGAATCTCATCTTCGGCGCCGCCGATGCCACGGTTGTGCACGCCTGTGCCGCCAATCCCGGCGCACGCAGCACCAGATCGTCCGCCGCCAGCAGCAGCCCGATCAGCATCGCCGCCAGCAGAATCAATCGTGTTCCGACCGTGTGGAACCGCGCCTGAAGAAACGCCGAGGTAAAGATGCCGATCACCCCGCCGTGCCCTTCCGGGAATCCCGACGCCGACCCGGGCATGAAATGATGAACCAGCGCCGCGAACGCGCCCGAAACCATCGCCAATCCGAGCACTCTCAGCCACGGATCGCTCAGCTTCGCATGGTAGAACGCCAGCGCCAGACACACCCCGCTGAAGAATATCAACGGGAAAATCCCCTGCCCGATCGCCAGGAAGCACCAGTACGCGACGAACGCCCCCGCCGGCCCGCACACGTTCTGGATCGCCGGATATGGATAAACCGCGTGGCTCGGCCAATCCGTCGGATGGAAGCTCCCCACCGCGAAAAACAAAAACAGCCACCCCGCCGTTACGATGAACAGAATCAATGGCCTGACAATGTGCGATCGTTGCAGCATCCGTTTAGCCGCGTCGATTGCGACGCGCGTTCCTCTCGATTCAATGCGCGGAAGGCGGAGCCTCCGCTGCGGAAGGCGGAGCCTCCGCTCCCGTATGCCCAAACCCACCCTTCCCACGGGTGGTTTCATCCAGCTCCGTCACCTCCACCATTTTCACCGCCGGCGCCGGCAGGATCACCATCTGCGCAATTCGCATCCCCCGTTCCACCGTGAACGCCGATTTGCCCAGGTTGATCAGCGGCACCTGCACCTCCCCGCGATAATCCGAATCGATCGTCCCCGGCGTGTTGATCATGGTGATCCCATGTTTGCTTGCCAGCCCGCTCCGCGGCCGCACCTGCCCCTCGTAACCCCTCGGAATCGCCATGGCAAAACCGCACGGGATCACGCGGATGTCTCCCGGCTGAAGAACCGCCGCACCCGCCACCGCCGCACAAACGTCGAAGCCCGCCGATTGCTCGGTCATCCGCGTCGGCAGAGGCAGACCCTCACCGCCCGCCAAACGTTTCACCTTCACTGTTATCGGACGAGCCACGCCCTAAACTCCAGTGACCGGATCGTGCCTTTCCCTTCCCAAAGCCCACGGATGGCCATCCGTGGGATCGGCCGCAGCTAACCAAACAACTCCACCGCCCTCTGGATGAGCATATCGGCGAAGTCGGCTTTGGACCCGTAGGGTATGCCCTCAACCCGCCCATCCGCGTAAAGCAGCGAGGGTTGAATGAAATCTGACCCGATCGTCCCCACCGGATTGTAAACCATCACATCGAGATTCTTTTGCCGCATCTTGCCACGCACGCGCTCCAGATCGGCCCTGGATTCCAGGCTGAATCCGATGCTTCGCTGATCCGCCCGTTTGATTGCCCCCGCCGCCGCCACCACGTCCACCGTCGATTCCAATTCCAGCACCCGCCTTCCCTCACGCGCCAGTTTCTCGGCGCTTGCCACCACCGGCCGGTAATCCGCCACCGCCGCCGCCATCACCAGCACCTCGTGCCCCGGAAACTCCCTCATCACCGCTTCCAGCATCTCCGCCGCCGTCTCGACATCCACAATGCGCGCCGACTTGGGAAATTGCACCGACACCTGCCCGAGAATTACGGTCGTTTCATGCCCCGCCTTGACCGCCGCCGCAGCCAGTGCCGCCCCCATCTTCCCGCTACTTCGGTTGCCGATATAGCGCACCGGATCGATCGCCTCGCGCGTCGGACCCGCCGTTATAAGAAATCGCATCCCAATATTGTAACGCCCCTCCCCCTCCGCGGCATTTCGTTTAGCCGCCGCTACCCTCTTTCCCCCTCGCCCGGTACTCCGGGAGAGGGTTGGGGTGAGGGTCTTCGAGCAGACTGAATCGCGTTCACAGAATGGAAAGAGCCCTCACCCTATCCCTCTCCCGGAGTACCGGGCGAGGGGACCAGAGGCCGATACGGAAACAACCGCTTCAGCCCATTGATCGGCCGCTCAAACGCATACCACGACCCGGACGCCAGCACCACCGTCACCGCGAACATGATCGCCGGCCGCAACGGAAACGGTATTTCATGTGCGGTCGAGTGGCCAGACACGTGGTTCACCAGAACCGGAACGAAATTGTGCATGAGATAAACGCCGTAGCTGATCGTCCCCAAATAGACCGCCGGCTTAAAGCTCAGGATTCTTCCCATCGTCCCGCCAAACCCCGTGTACGCCCCGTCGATCAGCCACGCCGACCACAGCGCGATGGCCAGCCCAAACGGCACCGCCGTTTCCGCGCCCGTCGTGTAACGATCCGCCACCACACACGCCAAGTATCCAACAAGCCCGACGACCAACCCCACATTCAAAAGTCTGCGTTTGAGTTTGTGTCGGCCGATGAAATTCAGATACGCCACCAGCCCCCCCATCCCCAGCATATCCATGCACGCCGGCGTCAGCACCGATGCTTTCCAGTCATTCCCACCCATCGCCACGATGACCGCTCGGAAAACCGGGGCGATGCAGATTGCCGTCACCATCGCTCCTCCAAGCCATTTGCGCGGCAGGAACAGAATCACCAACGGCCAGATCAGGTAAAACTGTTCTTCGACGGCCAGCGACCAGAGGTGGGTGACGGAATAATTTCCGGTTCCGCGATGATAGAAATAGAAGTTGGACAGATAGCTCAGATTCCAGCCGACGCTTTGGCGCATCGCCCCGATGCCCGCCAGCCACGTCACGAGGATCACCAGATAATAAACCGGAAAGATTCGCAGGAATCGCCGGCCGTAAAAGTTCCCCAGCACGCGCCATTTTGAACGCTCGTCCATCTCAGCCGACTGACGCGCTTGAAGAAGAATCCCCGTGATGAGGAAGCCGCTGAGGACGAAGAACACCCGCACGCCCAGGGCCCCCAACTTGATCCATTGAATCGTGCCCGGGTCGAAGTGCTGGATCATGACCGCGATGACCGCCAGCGCGCGGATCGCATCCAATTGGATTCGATGTCCGTCCGGGCGCGCCGGCTTGGCGGCGACAGCGTCGATTCCCGTGCGGTAGATTGGCTGCGATATTGCCGCTATCGAGCCCATGATTCAGACAAACGAACGTTGTTGGTGCCGATACTGCCGGCCCGAAGACGACTGGACCCACTAAACGCAAATGGGACACCCTTCCCTGGACGCCGGAACCCTACCATTTCATTTCCCAAAACGCCAGTACAAATTGGGCGATTTCCCCCCCCGTCCCCGGCAACCCCGATAACTAAGAGGCCGCGCCAAGAACAACTCCGCATTTTCCCCCTCTCCCTGTACTCACAAGATTTTTCATCTATGCCGCAAGTCCTTTATCTCCAGAGTGTAATTGAACCGCGCAGATCGCAGAGACCGCAGAGAAACCTGCACACAAATTGGGGAATCCCTAAGCGAGCCTCCGCAACATGTTAGCGCACGGTTCCGACAAAAGAATTCTCTGCGGTCTCTGCGATCTCTGCGGTTCAATCAGTCTTTCAATGGACGGAAAACCATGGACTTATGGAGAAGATGAAAAATGTTGCTGTACGCAGGGGGAGGGCTGGGGCACCCCTTCCGCGCTCTCGCAAGATCCTGATTTTTCGCGGTTTTCGACCGAGTTTCTCCTTCAAAACTTGCGATCGAGCGTGCCCGAATCCGCAGGCCGCTCGCCAAAATGTTCGATCGAATTTGAGCGATTTTCTCGGTTTCGCAAAAAACCCCGGATTTCCTGAGATTTCCGCTTCCCGAGAACGCGGAAGGAGTGGGGCTGGGGTGGGGGACTTCTGCGCCTTTGTTCTTGCACGCCTCCTAACCCGTGAGCAAACTGTTTTCAATCAATCCGCACCGCGGTATCCTCTGGCCCATGTCTGACACTTGCCGCAAAGA